>DATBYX010000446.1:0-7362 GCA_036513475.1 Xanthobacteraceae bacterium
GCCAATTGCGACGCGGTTTTCTGGTCAATGGCCTACCGCTGCCAGCCGCAATACGATCTCAAGCTCAGCGATCGCAAGGAGGCGGCGCACGGGCCACGCAATCCGCGTGACAATGGCGAGCTTGCGGCGGTCCTCATCAACGCGACCTTGAAGGCCCCGTTTGCGCCAGTGGCTTTGCCAAAACGGGAGTTCATGGAGCGCGCGCGAGCACTTTGGGAGCGGCTGGGCTTGCCCGAGCTCAAACCCGAAAATCCATGGCATGGCTACGAGCTCGGCGCATGGTCGAGTGAACTGGAGCGGCAGGCGCAGATGGGTGTGCGCGGCGAGCACTTCGCGCTTGGGCGGGAGCTCTCGCGACTGCGGCGCTCGGACGTTGAGATGAATACGCCGTGTGCGTGGAGCGTGGGCGGCCCGAAACCAGAATAGGTGTCGTGCACCCCGGCACGGTTTTTGCGTGAAGATGCGGGATCAGGGTGGAGCTTAGTTCCTCGTGCGGGTGAACACCGTCGTACCGATTCGGATCGATGATATTGCCGCCCCCGAGACGGGGGAGGCGGTCATCGCGCTGACCGACGTTTCCAAAGTATTCGATTCCCGCCGGGGGCAAGTCCATGCGCTCGAAAAGATCCAGCTGTCGGTCCGCAACAAGGAATTTGTCTGCCTTCTCGGGCCGAGCGGCTGCGGAAAATCGACCATACTCGGAATGATCGCCGGACTGATAAGTCCCAGTTCCGGTTCGGTGACCATCAACGGTCAGGCCATCGATGCGGCACGCAAAGCGCATCAGATCGGCTTGGTGTTCCAGGATGCAGTGCTGCTTCCTTGGCGCACGGTCGAGGAAAATGTTTCGCTGCCGCTGGAAGTGCTGGGACTTCCCAGGCTCGAGCGGGAGGCCGAAGTCACCTCGGTCCTCGGCCTGGTAAAGCTGCAGGGGTTCGAGCGGCGCTTCCCGCATGAATTATCGGGAGGGATGCGCCAGCGTCTGGGCATCGCCCGTGCCCTCTCATTTGATCCTCAGGTCCTGTTGATGGACGAGCCTTTCGGCGCGCTTGACGCCATCACACGAGACAAGATGTCGACCGAACTGCTGCGGATCTGGCAGCAACGGCAGAAGACGGTGCTGTTCGTCACGCACAGCATCAGCGAGGCGGTATTCCTGTCGGACCGTATCGTCGTCATGACCGCTCGACCCGGTCGAATCGAGTCTGTGGTCGAGAACCCTTTACCGCGTCCTCGCGCCCTGAACATGCGCGACAGCGCGGAGTTCATCGCGCTGTCGCGTACGCTGCGCGAAAAATTGGAGAATGAATGAGCGACTTTCTGGAAGCTCTCCGACGCAGCGTCACTTCCATCCTGGCGGTCTTCGGCCTCATCGTGTTTTGGCAGGCCGCAGTCGTCGTGCTGCAGGTACCGACCTGGCTGCTGCCGTCGCCATCAGCCATTTGGCTCGCGTTCGTCAAAAACTCCTATCTCCTGGGCAAGCACGTCATGGCGACGGGTGTGGGCGCCACCGGCGGGCTGGTGATCGGAGCGGCAAGCGGAGTTGCGCTTGCAATCCTGATGGTTCATTCACGCATCCTGGAGCGCGTTCTGATGCCGTTGCTGGTCATCGACCAGAGTATTCCTAAATTGGCTCTGGCGCCGATTTTCGTAATCTGGTTCGGAACTGGGATGATGACCCGCGTCTTCATCGCAATGGTCATTTCGTTCTTCCCGATGGTGGTCAACGCCATTCGCGGGATGACGACCGTCGATCCCAGGGTCAACGATCTGATGACGACAATTTTCGCCTCACGTTGGCAAATCCTCACAAAGGTACGCCTTCCGAATGCGGTCCCTTACCTCTTCTCCGGCCTCAAGATTGCCGTCCCGTTGTCGATCATCGGTGCAGTCGTTGCCGAGTTCATGCAGTCGGATTCCGGCCTGGGCTACGTCGTTCTGGTGGCCGTGGGCAACATCAATACGCCCATGGTCTTCGTGGCCGTGGTGCTGATGGCACTGTTGAGCCTGAGCTTGTTTGCCACGATTTCCATTTTCGAATGGCTGCTGATGCGGGCGCGGTTCAGCTACCTCGCGGCCGAAAGCAATCGCTAGAGCTGACACAAACAGGAGAGACAGCGATGCTCGGGATGGTGAGAAGCGTGCTCCAGGTCGGATGCCTCGGACTTATCGGTGCCTTGGCCTTGGCGCAGGAAGGGTCAGCCGCCGAGAAAGTCTCTGTGCGATTGTCGTACACGCCGTTCGCGGCACACATCGCGGTCTACGTTGCCAAAGCCAAGGAATATTTCGGACAGTCCGGGCTGGATGTCGATATCCTCCCTGGCCGGGGCTCAACCTTTGCAGCAATGACGGTCGGGGCGGGGAAAGAAGAATTCGGCATTGCAGATGCGGCTTCGGTCCTGACCGCCCGTGCCAAGGGCGTTCCCATCATCGCGCTTTCCAATCTCCAGCAGGACAACGGCGTTGCGTGGATCGCGACAGAGAAGTCGGGCATCACGAAAGTCGAGGACCTCAAAGGCCGCAACGTGGGGATCTTGCCGGGCAGCACGACGACCATTTTTCTCCAGGCTTTAATGAAGAAGCATGGACTGACCTTGGACGACGTCAAGCCGATCACCTGGCGGCCGGGAACCGATCTGCCTCTGTTGTTGGAGGGGAAGATCGATTCCGAGGCTACAGTCTACAACAATGAGGTCATCACCTGGGGCATCGAGCACCCCGATCTCAAGCTTCGCGTCTGGCCGATGTCATCGCTCGGCTTCGACACGCCCGGATATGCGTTGGTCACCAGCGAGGATCTTGCGAAGAAGAACCCGAAAATGGTGAAGGACTTCAACGCCGCAACGCTGAAAGGCATGGACTATGCGGTTGCGCATCCCGGCGAGGCCGTGGACATTCTGGTGCAGGGCGCACCGGAGCTGAAGGCGAACATTGAATCGGAGAAGTGGAAGGAAATGATCCCGGCAACGTCGAGCAAGAGCGCTCCGCCGGGCGGCCTCGATCGAGTCAAATGGGAAGCGCTGAATGAGCTTCTCAAGACCTATGACGTGATCGAGGCAAAAGTCGACCTCAACGCTGTCCTCAAAAGCGAATATCGATAGACCGTTTGGCCGGAACCTGGCCGCCGGTCAGCTCGGGCGATGGAGCGGGAGCGACGACATGCGCAGACCGAGAGCACTGCCCAAAGCGAAGCGCAGCGAAGCTTCGCAAGTTCTTGAACTCAAGCCCGTCGTTCGGCCGTGGCCAAAGGGCAAGCGGTGCGCCTGCCTGTTCACGTTCGACCTCGACGCCGATGTCGTGTGGGTGCATCGCGGCTCGGACGATCCCATCGCACTGTCGATGGGGCGCTATGAGTCGAAGGTCGGCGTGCCGCTGCTGCTGAACCTTCTGGACGACTGCGGCATCAAGAGCACGTTCTTCGTCCCCGGCTGGGTCGCGGAACAGTACACGCCGACCATCGAAGATATCCTGCGGCGGGGTCATGATGTCGAGCATCACGGATATCTGCACGAGCCGCCTCGAACATTCAAATCGAAGGACGAGGAGGAACAAGCGTTAGTCAAAGGCATCGAGACTCTTGTCAAGATAACCGGTCGTCGTCCCCGGGCCTATCGCTCGCCATTTTGGGAGTTCAGCGCCAACACGATTCCGCTGCTTGAGAAGCACGGATTTGAATACACCGGAGATCTTATGGACACGCTGCTGCCGGACTATCACGTGGTCGACGGTCGAACGACCACGATGATCAATCTTCCCGGTCACTGGATTCTCGATGATCTGGCGCATTTCTACTATCACATCAGCGCACGCAAGACGATTTTGTCATGTCGGCAAGCGCTCGAGCTTTACCAGGAAGAATTTCACGGAATTCGAGTCTATGGCGGGCTATTCACGCTGACGATGCACCCGCAAGCGAGCGGTCGGCCGTCCCGCGTGCTCATGCTCAAGCAGCTGATCGAGCACATTCGATCCTTCTCGGACGCCTGGATCACCAGTCCCGCGGAGCTCGTGGATTATTGGCGCTCCGCCCATCCCGCCGACGCGCTTGCAGCTGCTGAATAGCGCCCGCCACGGTCCGACGATACAATGTAGCTGGAATGCGGGATGCAAAAAGAACGGGTTGTTCTCGACCAGATCATCCCTGCGAAGATGCCCTGGAGCGGCATCATCAAGAAGGGGCAGCATCTGAGGATCATTGACCGTGAAGGCAGACAGGCCGTCGACTTCCTCTGCTACAACGCAGACGACACAAGCGAGCGCTATTTTGCGCCGAACACGATCAAGGCCGCCGGCACGATATCGCTCACCAAGGGGCATGTTCTCTACTCCGACGAGGCGAACCCGCTTTTCAGCATCATCGAAGACAGCTACGGCTCTCACGATACGATTGGAGGAGCCTGCAGCGCGTCAAGCAACTTTATGCTCTATGGCGTCAAGGAGTGCCCTGGCTGCAGGGAAAACTTCCTCAAGGCGCTGTCGCAACATGCCATGGGCCGGCGCGATATTGTTCCCAACCTCAATTTCTTCATGCGAGTGCCCGTAGATCGCTCGGGAGCCGCTGAAATTGCACGCGGCGACTCCGCCCCGGGCACGTTCGTCACCTTACGGGCAGAGATGGATGTGCTTGCAGTCATTTCGAACTGTCCGCAGATCAACAACGCTTGCAACGATTACAACCCGACTTCGATTCGGGTCGTCATAACTGAAGAAAG
The DNA here is from genome assembly GCA_036513475.1 of Xanthobacteraceae bacterium. Classification (GTDB taxonomy): domain Bacteria; phylum Pseudomonadota; class Alphaproteobacteria; order Rhizobiales; family Xanthobacteraceae; genus VAZQ01. Next base: position 4,713 of record DATBYX010000446.1, read on the forward strand.
CAACGAGGAGTGACATGGTCCACATCGAGATGTCCAATCCGAAAAACCTGCACCGTCCGGTTGGGCCCTATAGTCAGGTTAGCAGGGTGAGGGCATCGGAATTGGTTTTTCTTGCCGGACAGACGGCAACCGATATGCAAGGCAAGCTTGTCGGCCCTGGAGACTTCGAAGCACAATGCAAGCAGGTTTTCGCCAATGTCGAAGCGGCGCTTAGCTCTGTAGGCGCCAGCTGGAGCAACGTCGTTCATTTCACGAATTATCTGATCAACCGAGACGATCAACCCAAGTTCGTGCAGTATCGGCTCGGCTTCTTTCCCACGATTTTCCCCAATGGCTATCCGCCGAATACCATTCTCTTCGTAGACAAGTTGCTGCATAAAGAGTTCCTCGTTGAAGTACAGGCCATCGCGGCGCTGTGAAGACGGCGCGAGATCCTGTTCCGTCGCTTCCATAAGCGATTCGCGCAGCCCCGGAAATTGCAGCCAAAGGAACTTGCAATGCCGGCAAAGCGTGCTCTCGCCGCTCTCGTCGCCTTTACCGTCCTCCTGATGGGTCCGGCCTGGGCGCCACGGCAGGCACTGGCCGCCGAGCGCTATCCCGATCATCCCGTTACCGTGATCGTGCCCTATGCCGCGGGCGGCAGCTCGGATGTGCTCGCACGGCTGATCGCCGAGCCGTTGTCGCACTCCCTCGGCCAGCAGATCGTCATCGACAATCGTGCCGGCGCCGGCAGCCGCCTCGGCATCGAGATCGCCGCCAAATCCGCGCCGGACGGCTACACCCTCCTCCTCGCCGACATGCCCCACACGATTATTCCGGCAATCCAGAAGGGCGTGCATTACGATCCGGTCCGCGACTTCACGGCCATCGGTCTCATCGGCACCGCTTCCATGTTCTTGTTCGTCAACCCCGCAGTGAAGGCCGAGACGGTCCGCGATTTCGTCGCGCTGGCGCAGGCAGAGCCCGAAAAAATCACGATCGCGTCCGGTGGAATCGGCAGCGCCACCCACCTCACCGCGGAGCTCTTTCAGGCCAAGGCCGGCATCAAGCTCGTGCACGTCCCGTTTCGTGGTGCCGGCCCGGCCATGAACGACCTGGTCGCCGGTCATGTGCAGTCGGGCTTCACCACGCTCCCCACAGCGAGCTCGGCTCTTGACCGCGTTCGCACCCTGGCGGTCGCTAGCGAGACGCGGTCGGCGACGCTGCCGAGCATTCCAACGTTCAGGGAAGCCGGCATCGATCTCGTGGTGGAGCACTGGTGGGGCGTGCTCGCTCCGGCGGGGCTGCCGCCCGAGATCGCCGCCCACCTGACGGCAGAGCTTGAGGCCGCGCTTGCATCGCCTGAGCTTGCGTCGCGCCTCCTACCACTCGGCGTCACGGCATCTCACGCCCCGGTTGGCCAGTTCCGGGCCCTGATCGAGAGCGACACAGCACGCTGGGCCGAGATCGTCAGGTCGGTCGGGATCAGCGCGCCGTGACGGGCGCGGGATCGGCGAGCCGTCCGCTCTCGCCACCCACACATCTCGACGAGTCTTTGATGTGGGCCGATTTCCAGGCGCTCTGCGCGCTGGGCGGCCGCCTCGCGGGTTCGGCGAGCGAAGCCGCGGCCCTGGCCTTCGCCCGCCGGCGGCTCGCGGCGGTGCCGAACGCAAAGCTGCGCGAGGATCCCGTGCAATATCCCGGCTGGCAGTGTCGGGCCGCGCGACTCATCAGCGCAACGACCGGCGCGTCGCTCCCCTGCACGCCGCTGTTAGGTACGGCATCGGCCGCCGGGCTCGTGGCGGAAGTCCTCGACCTCGGCTTGGGCCGAGAGGCAGATTTCAAGCGGGAAGCGCATCGTATTCCGGGCCGGATCGTCCTGGTCCGCCACGAATATCCGTTTGCGCCTGAGCATGTGCACCGCCGTGTCAAACTGGCATGGGCACAGCAGATGAGCGCGATCGGATTTCTGATCGCGCATCCCGAAGCCGGCGTCGGTCCCGTGTCGGGCTCGAGCGGACGCAACGGAGGTCCAGGCATCCCGGCACTCGGGATCGGTGCCGAAACCGTGGAGGCGCTGCGCTGTTCGCCAGACGACACACTTGCATCCGCCCGCATGTCTATTGACGCCGATGATCATCCCGCGTGCACGCACATGCTCATTGCCGACGTGCCGGGATGGGGAGCGAATTGGGTCGTGGTCAGTGCGCACATCGACGGTCACCCCCTGGGCGAGAGCGCGATCGACAACGCCACCGGGGTCGCCGTAGCGCTCGGCCTTGCACGCGCGCTCGCGCCGCGCGTCTCGGGTTATCCGCGTGGCTTGCGCATTTGCCTGTTCAGCGCCGAAGAATGGGGTCTCATCGGATCGCGCCTCTGGCTTGAACACATGGAGCCGCCCGCGCGCCGGCGGATGGCCCTTAACATCAATCTCGATTCGGTCGCCGGCGCATCGGGATTGACCGCTCTCACATCCGGCTTCGAACGCCTCGACGCCTGGGTGCAAGAAGCCGCGGCGCGCGCCGGCCTGCCGCTCGCGACGCACTTGCCCCTCATGCCCAATTCCGACCACGCCAATTTTGCCGCGCACGGCATACCCGCGCTCCGGCTGATCGCGGGATTCAACGCCCCCCACAGCAACCTGCGCTATCTCCTCACAGCGGCCGACGCC
>DATBYX010000447.1:0-4899 GCA_036513475.1 Xanthobacteraceae bacterium
GGCGTGGCGCCGTCGCCTTCGAACTTGTTCGCACGCACTCCGGAGCGTCCCAGCACGACCCGCGTCGCGACAGGGCCGGCCAGAAGAATCCCCTGCGTAGGGGAGCCGGGCCGGACACGCACCCGTATCAGCGGAAACGTCCGCTTGTGCATGGAATGAGTGGCTCCAACCGGGAATTCCTTGACCAATCTGCTTGCTCTTTTGCGCCACAATGCTCTACTTCGCGCACCGGCATGGCAGGCCGCGAGGGCTTGGGCTTATGAGCACTACGCGCAAGATCCTGATTGTGGACGATGACGCCGAGCTGCGCGACGCGCTGCTGGAGCAGCTCGCTTTGCATGAGGAGTTCGAAGCGACGGCGGTCGAGAGCGGTACGAAGGGAGTGCAAGCGGCAAAATCGGGGCAGATCGATCTCGTCATCATGGATGTCGGTCTGCCTGACCTGGACGGTCGCGAAGCGGTGCGTATCCTGCGCAAGAACGGCTTCAAGGCTCCCATCATCATGCTTACCGCGCACAACACGGATTCCGATACCATTCTCGGGCTCGAATCGGGAGCGAACGATTATGTTGCCAAGCCGTTTCGTTTTGCCGTCCTGCTCGCGCGTATGCGTGCGCAGCTGCGGCAACACGAAGCAAGTGAGGACGCCGTCTTCAACATTGGGCCGTACACGTTTCGGCCGAGCTCGAAGATCCTGCTCAATCCAAAAGGAAACAAGGTCCGGCTGACGGAGAAGGAGACCGCGATCCTGCGGTACCTCTATCGCGCGGGCGAGCGACCGGTCTCGCGTGAAACTCTGCTGCAAGAGGTTTGGGGCTATAATTCGGGTGTCACTACGCACACCCTCGAAACGCACATCTATCGATTGCGGCAGAAGGTCGAACAGGATGCTGCGAGCCCCTCCATTCTGGTCACTGAAGCGGGTGGATACAAACTGGTGCCGTAACCTCGTCCCATGACCATCGAGGACGACATCGCTTTTCTGGAACGTGTGCCGACGCTCCATCTGCTAAGTCGACAAGCCCTGCGCATTTTGGCGATCGGCGCCCAGTCCCGCTACGTCCACGGGGGCGAGATCCTTTTCAAGGCCGGAGAAGAGGCGGAAGGAGGCTACGTCGTCCAGGAGGGCAGCTTCAATTTGATGCCGGAGTCCTCCGACGAGGACAAGGCGGTGGTGGTCGGTCCTTGCACCCTGTTGGGAGAAGTGGCGCTGTTCACGGAGAGCCAGCGGATGGCCACGGCAACCGCGCTCGAGCCGTCGACCGTGCTGCTCATTTCGCGGCCGCTCTTCCTCAAGATGCTGGACAGTTTTCCCGAGAGCGCCCGCAAGCTGCGCGACGCGTTTGCCGGCCGTCTCGACCAATCGACACAGGAAATCTGCGATCTGCGTGCGGTGCTCGATTCCTACGAGTGACGCGGATCGGCAGACACAGGCTCAGAGTTCAAGTGTCGCGGTGACCGGGACGTGATCGGATGGGCGCAGCCAGCCGCGCGAATCCTTGAGCACCTCTATTTTGCTGATACGGTCCGCGAGCGCCGGGGCAACCCAGATGTGGTCCAGCCGACGACCCTTGTCGGCGCTCTTCCAGTCGGGTGAGCGATAGCTCCACCACGTGAACAGCTTCGCAGGCTCCGGGACGAGCATGCGCACGGCATCGACCCAGGACCCGGTTTTCTGGATCTCGAGCAGCCGCTCGCATTCCATGGGTGTGTGCGAGACGATCCGAATCATCTGCCTGTGACTCCATACGTCGTGCTCCAACGGCGCGACATTGAGGTCGCCCACCAGAATCATGCGGCTCGAATCAGTGCAGCGGAATTCCGAACATGTGCGCATTTCGTCGAGGAACGAGAGCTTGTGCGCGAATTTGGGATTGACGCTGGGATCGGGGACGTCACCGCCTGCGGGCACATAGAGATTGTGCAGCGTAATCGGATCCCTAAGTCCAGCGCTTGCACCAACCACCGCGCTGATATGCCGGCAGTCCACCTTGCCGCAAAAGGATCGAATGTCGAAGCGCTCAATCGGTACCCGCGAAAGCAGGACAACCCCGTGGTAGCCCTTCTGCCCGTTGAGCGCGACATGCTCGTAGCCCAGGCGCTTGAACCGCTTGCGCGGAAATTTGTCGTCAGGGCACTTCGTTTCCTGAAGACAAAGAATATCCGGCCGGACGGATTTGATGAATTTGGCGACGTGATTGATCCGCAGCCGCACCGAGTTGATGTTCCAGGTCGTGACGGTAAGGCGCATCTAGTGGCAGTTAGGGAGCGGGTTTGGTCGTCATGCTCGGGACGCAAACCCCGCTGTCCCGCTCTTCCGCGCCCGCACGGAAATACGTGGATGCGCGGGACAAGCCCTGGGTCACGCCCGCGCACGACGATGATAACAGCGAGGCCGACGAGGCTATTGCGCGTAGCGCGTATAGTCGATCCGGAACATGCCGGGATCGGGCCGCTTGGTGCTGTCCAGATTGGAAACGGCGACCGTCGTGTCATAGCCCTGCGGATCGGTCACCGTCCACTGCTTCAACTGATAATCCTTGGCACCGAGCATCATCATCAGCCGGCTGGTGCCGATGAGCGCCTGCCTCTCTTCGATGACCACAGTCACATAGACATCGTCCGCGCGCACCGCCACCACATTGGTCTCGCGCAGGAGGTCGATCCTGTCGGACAATAGAAAACGCAGCGGCGTCTGCGAGAGCGGGTATAGATCCTGCGTCGCCAGCTTGCGGTCCCGCACGACCACGGTTTGCCCGTCGGCTATGATCTCGATCGGGCTCGGGGCTTCATAGTCGAAGCGAACTCGGCCGGGCTTCTGTACGAAGAATTCGCCCTGGGTGCGGCTGCCGTCGGGGGCAACCTGGACGAAATGACCGACCATCTGCTGCACGCTGGAAAGATAGGCGCTCACCTTGTCGACCTGGGCGCGCTGCGCCGGAGTGAACCCGGTCGTGGTGGTTGCAGGGGGCGGCGCTTCGGGTTGCTTGTCGAGGTTGAACAGGGACCTCAATCCAGAGGCTAGCCCGGAAACGGGATTTTGCGGCTGAGCGCTTGCTGCCGGCGATGGCGGGGCAGCCCCCTCTTTGGGCTGAGGCGCCGCCTTGGGCAACGGAATGGTCTCCGCCGTGGCCGGGGGAAGGCCGCTCAGGCCCAACAGCACCATCCCGACCACCAGCCTCCGGCGCATGCGGGCCATAATCCCCTCTCCGCTTCCCTTACCCGGATTGCCTAGTTGCCACATGTGGCGAGATGACGACTAGGCGGGGCAAAACCCTGGTGATCCCGAGGGCGTCAATAGGACTCCACTTCCTCCTCGGGCACCAGGATCTCGCGCTTTCCGGCGTGGTTTGCCTGTCCAACCACGCCTTCTTTCTCCATTCGTTCCATAAGGGATGCTGCCCGATTGTACCCGATCTGCAGGCGGCGCTGGATGTAGCTGGTTGAGGCTTTCCGATCGCGCATCACCACGGCAACCGCCTGCTGGTAGAGATCGCCTCCCTCCGGCTGTCCGATCCCGGTTGCGTCGAACACTGCGCTGTCTTCCTCATCCTCGTCGTCTGCCGCGGTGACGGCCTCGAGATATTGCGGACTGCCCTGCGCCTTGAGGTGCCGGACGACCTTTTCGACTTCCTCGTCGGAGCAGAAAGGCCCGTGCACCCGGCTTATCCGCCCGCCGCCCGCCATGTAGAGCATGTCGCCCTGACCGAGGAGCTGCTCGGCGCCCTGCTCTCCGAGAATGGTCCGGCTGTCGATCTTGGAAGTGACCTGGAAGGAGATCCGGGTCGGAAAATTCGCCTTGATCGTGCCGGTGATGACGTCGACGGACGGACGCTGCGTTGCCAGAATCACGTGCAGGCCCGCGGCGCGCGCCATCTGCGCGAGGCGTTGCACGGCGCCCTCGATGTCCTTGCCAGCCACCATCATGAGATCCGCCATCTCGTCCACGATCACCACGATGAGCGGCAGCGACTCGAGGTCGAGCTCCTCTCGCTCGTAAATGGCCTCGCCGCTCTCCTTGTCGTAGCCGGTGTGCACGGTGCGGCTGAGTTTCTCGCCCTTCGCTTTGGCCTCGGCTAACCGCGCGTTGTAGCCATCGATATTGCGGACGCCGAGCTTGGACATCTTCTTGTAGCGCTCCTCCATCTCCCGCACCGCCCATTTGAGCGCAACGACCGCCTTTTTCGGATCGGTGACAACGGGAGTGAGGAGATGCGGTATGCCGTCATAGACGGACAATTCCAGCATCTTCGGGTCGACCATGATGAGGCGACACTGCTCCGGCCGCAGCCGATAGAGCAGGCTCAGGATCATGGTGTTGATGGCGACCGATTTGCCCGAACCGGTGGTGCCGGCGATGAGCAGATGCGGCATGCGCGCCAGGTCGACCAGCACGGATTCGCCGCCGATCGATTTGCCGAGGCAGAGCGGCAGCCGGTGGGTGGTGTCGCCATAATCTCGCGAGGAGAGCAGCTCGCGCAGATAGACTTTTTCGCGGGTCGGGTTCGGCAATTCGATGCCGATGGCGTTGCGGCCGGAGACCACGGCGACGCGCGCCGAGAGCGCGCTCATCGAGCGGGCAATGTCGTCGGCCAGGCTGATCACGCGTGACGATTTGATGCCGGGCGCGGGCTCGAGCTCGTAGAGCGTGACCACCGGGCCGGGCCGGGCATTGATGATCTCGCCGCGCACGCCGAAATCGCCGAGCACGCTTTCGAGTGCGGTTGCGTTCTCCTGCAGGGCCTCCATGGTCGGCGCAAAGCGCTCCTGCGCCTTCGGCGCCGACAGCAGCCCGAGTGCCGGCAGCTCGTAGCCGCTCGACGACTTGCGCACCGGTTTCGCGGCGCTGCGCGGGGGCTTGGGCGGCGTGACGCGCAGCGAGCCGCGCGGCTCATCCTC
>DATBYX010000448.1:0-5891 GCA_036513475.1 Xanthobacteraceae bacterium
TCGTTCCTTGGTGAGCTCGGCCGCATCGTGACCGGAGCCTCCGAGCTTGCGCCGGACGCGAAGGACAAGCGTTTTGCCGATCCCGCTTGGAAGGAGAGCGGTGCCTACCGCGCGCTCGCGCAGTGCTATCTTGCCTGGGGGCGCTCGCTCAATCGCTTCGTGGAAGAGGCGTCGATGGACAAGCGGGACGCAGCGCGCGCGCGGTTCATTGCTTCGCTCTTCATCGACGCGATGTCGCCGACCAACTCGTTCGCGGGCAATCCCGCGGCCATGAAGAAGCTCATCAAGACCTCTGGCGCAAGCCTTGTGCACGGCCTGCAAAACTTTCTTGGCGATCTCGCGCGAAACGGTGGCCTGCCGGCACAGGTCGACGCGCGCAAGTTCGACGTGGGCAAGAACCTGGCGACAACTCCGGGCTCAGTGATCTATCGCGATGCGGTCATGGAGCTGATCCAGTACCGGCCTCTGGGACCTGAGGTGCACAAGCGGCCGCTCCTGATCGCTCCGCCGCAGATCAACAAATTTTACGTCTTCGATCTGGTGCCTGAAAAAAGCATTATTCGATTCGCCCTGGACGGCGATCTGCAGACCTTCGCCATCAGCTGGAAGAACCCGACTGCCGCCGAGAGCCAGTTCGGGCTCGACACCTATGTCGGGGCGATGGAGCAAGCCGTGGACGTCATCCGTGATGTGACGCGCAGCGCAGACGTCAACATCTGGGGCTCGTGCTCCGGCGGCATCGTCACGTCGGCCTTCCTCGCGAACCTTGCTGCGCGCGGCGAAGCCAAGGTTCACAGCGCCACCGTGGCGGTGTGCGTGCTCGACATGGCGGTAGCGCAAAATACGACGGCCGGCGTGTTCGTTACGCCGGAATCGATCGTAGCCGCCAAGAGTGCCTCGCGCCTCGCGGGCGTTGTCGAAGGGCAGGAACTGGCACGCATGTTCGCCTGGATGCGGCCGAACGACTTGATCTGGAATTATTGGGTGAACAACTACCTGCTCGGAAACGCGCCGCCCGCGTTTGATGTGCTCTACTGGAACAACGACACGACGCGGCTCCCGGCGCAGCTGCATGCCGACTTCCTCGATCTCATCGGTTCCAATCCGTACGTCAATGCCGGGCGCCTGAAGGTGCGCGGCATCCCGCTCGATATGCGCGGTATCGAGCTGGACACTTATGTCATTGCCGGCGTGACCGATCACATCACGCCATGGCAAGGCTGCTACAGCACGGCGAAGCTCTACGGAGAGCGCAGCACCTTCGTGCTCGCCAATAGCGGCCATATCCAGAGTCTGCTCAATCCGCCCGGCAATCCCAAGGCGTTCTTTTGGAGCGGCGCGACGCGCCAGCCCGGGCCGGAGGCGTGGCTGGAGCGGGCGGCAAAGCACAGCGGAAGCTGGTGGCCGCACTGGCTGGACTGGATCAAGGCGCGCTCGGCCGAGATCACCCCGGCGCCGGCCGGGCTTGGCGGCGAGGAATACCCGCTGCTTGATGCGGCGCCCGGCCGATACGTGATGGAGAAATAGGTGGAAATCAGCCTGCTCGAGGTGGGCGGGCAGGTGCTGCGCGTCGGAATTCGGCGCGGCGAGAGGGCGCGCCCGCCGCTGCTTCTCTTTAATGGCATCGGCGCGAGCATCGAATCGATCGCACCCTTTCTCGACGCGCTGGACGGTCCCGAGACGATCAGTTTCGATGTGCCGGGCGTCGGCGGCTCGCCCGCGCCGTGGCTCCCTTACCGTCCATGGGTGCTGGTCCGGCTCAGCGCCCGGTTGCTCGAGCAGTTGGGATACGAGCAGGTGGATGTGCTGGGCGTCTCCTGGGGCGGGGCACTCGCGCAGCAATTCGCGTTTCAGCAGGCGAAGCGCTGCCGGCGGCTCGTCCTTGCGGCCACTTCGCCGGGACACCTGATGGTCCCCGGCAAGCTTACGGCGCTGTTAAAGATGGCGACGCCACGGCGCTACAAGGACCCCTCCTACATGAACAAGGTCGCCGGGGAAATTTATGGAGGAGCCTTGCGCAAGTCGCCCGAGCTGGTGCGCGATCATCTTCGTCATGTCAGCTGGTCGAGCGACTACGGCTACTATCTGCAGCTCATCGCCGGGGTCGGCTGGAGCAGCCTGCCCTGGCTCACCTTACTTTCGCAGCCGACGCTCGTGATCGCAGGAACCGACGATCCGATCGTGCCGGTTGCGAACGGCCGTATCCTGGCCACGCTCATTCCGGATGCGCGGCTCGTAACCATCGACGACGGCCATCTGTTTCTCGTGACCAGCGCTGACAAGTCCGCAGAAATCATTTCGGAATTCCTGAGATAGAGCAAAACGATGCGTATCATCATGCTTGGAACCGGGGCGGCGCTGCCCGATCCTGACCGCTGCCACACCGCGATCCTGCTCACGCTTGGTAACGGCCGGCACTTCCTGCTCGATTGCGGGCATGGCGCGACACGGCAGATGGTGCGCGTCAACGTGAACCCAGCCGATGTCGCGCATCTGTTCCTCAGCCATTTGCACCATGATCACGTCTGCGAGCTTCCGTTCTTCGTGATCTCGAGCTGGATCCTCGGCCGGGTCGGCGCGCTTGATATCCGCGGCCCCAGGGGTACGTGCGCGCTCTCGCGCCACCTGTTCGAAGGAGGCGCCTTCGATGCCGACATTCGCGCGCGCTCCCGTTATCCGGTGCGGCAAGCCAACATCGAAGCCGTGCGTCCCAAGGTCACGGAATATGAGGCCGGCGTCATCTTCCACGACAGCGACATCAGAGTGGTTGCGGACCAGGTCGATCACATACCGCCCGAAGTTTCGCCATGCTTCGGTCTGCGCATCGAGGCCGAAGGCAAGATCGTGACCTTCAGCGGCGATACGGCGCCGTGTGAGGGCATCATGCGGCTCGCGCGGGACGCGGACCTGCTCATCCACGAATGCACATTCACGGAAGCCTTTATCGAGCATCGCCGGCAATCCAAGGTTGGCACCTTCGCGCACACCAGTCCGAGCGACCTCGGCCGGCTCGCAGTGGAATGCCGCGTCAAGCGCCTGATCGCCACCCACATCGGCCATGTCGATTCGCTTAGTCCCGTGCTCAAGCGCGCTGCGGAAAAACATCTCCCCGTCGAGCTGATGGGCCCGCATCAGATCGATGCGTTCGTGCAGGACATTCGCCACAGCTATCAGGGGCCGTTGCAAATCGCTCATGACCTGATGAGAATCGACCTGTAACGCAAGATCCTCGTGGTCGGGAGCGTCATGTCCGCGATAAATCGCCGAACCTTCGTGCTCACGAGCGCGGCGCTCGTTGCCGGTGCGCAGTACCCGATGGCTGCGGAGTTTCCGCAACGCCCGATTAGCATCGTGGTGCCTTACGCGGCAGGCGGGGCAGGCGACACCATCATGCGGCTGCTCTCCCCGACGATGGAGCACCACCTCGGTCAGCCGCTGGTGATCGACGCACGTCCCGGCGGCGGCGGCACCATCGGAGCGCAAGCGGTGGCCAAGGCCGCGCCGGACGGGTACACGCTCTTGCTCGGCGCAACCAACAACTTCGTTTTGAATCAGTTCATGTTTCCCAAGGTCCATTTCAACCCGTTCGCCGCGTTCACGCTGATCACGAAGGTGGCCGACATTCCGTCCGTGCTCTACACCAATCCCGCCGTGCCGGCGAAGACGCTCGGCGAATTCGTCGCCTACGCCAAAGTCAACCCGGGCAAGCTCAGCTACGCATCGCCGAGCGTGGGCACGACCCCGCACCTTGCGGTCGAGCGGCTCAAGCAGCTGACGGGGATCGAGCTCATCCATGTTCCTTATCGCGGCGCACCGCCGGCAATGCAGGCGGTACTCGCGAACGAAGTGCAACTCTATCTTGCCGGCTGGGGCGTCGGCAGAAGCTACGTCGAGGCTGGACGTGTCCGTGCCCTGGCGGTCGCCAGCAAGGAGCGCGTGGCAAACGTGCCGCTTCCAACCGCGAGCGAAAGCGGCGTGCCAGGCTATGTGGCCTCCAATTGGTGGGGACTTGCCGCCCCGCAAGGCACGCCGCAGCCCGCGCTGGACAAGATCTACCAGGCCGTATCGGCAGCGCTAGCGGACAAGGACGTGCAGCAGCGGCTCGAGGAACTTGGATTCACGGCGAGCGGAGAACCGCCGGAGCAATTTTTGCAGTACGCAAAAGCTGAAGCCCAGGTGTGGGAGGAAACAATCAGCCGCGGCCAGCTTGCGGTGGAGTAAACCCACACCCCGAGCGCGTTAGTCCAGCTTGATCTTCGCCGCTCGGATCACCTTCGCCCACTGTTCGGTTTGCTCGACAACAAACCTGTCGAGATCGGCAGGCGAGCTCGCAAACACCGTGGCCGCCAGCTCGGCGATCCGCGCAGCGATCTTGCGATCCGCAAGCCCTGCATTAATCTCCTTGTTGAGCTTATCGATGATCTCGACCGGCGTAATCCTGGGAGCTGCGATCCCAATCCACGCGCTGGCCTCGAAGCCCGGCTGAAACTCGCTGAGCGCGGGAATGTGCGGGAGCGCCGGCGCGCGCGCTGCCCCGGTGACCGCAAGCGCCCGCAGTTGCCCCGCCCTGATGTACTCGATTGACGAGGGCAGGTTGTCCATTGCGGCGTTGACTTGGCCCCCGAGCAGATCGGTGACCATGGGCGCGGAGCCGCGATACGGCACGTGCAGCATTTGGATCCCGGCCTTCGCCTTGAACAGTTCGCCGGCCACGTGCGAGACGGTGCCGGATCCGAAAGAGGCCAGGCTGATTTTGCCGGCATTGGCCTTGGCGTAGGCAATCAGCTCCGGGACGGAAGTGACGGGGACGGAAGGGTTCACCTCCAGGACGAGAGGCGAGCGGTGAATGCCGGCGACCATCGCGATATCGCGAATAAAGTTGAAACTGAGCTTGGTATAGAGCGCCGGATTGATCGTGTTGGTCGACACGGCGGCAAGTAGCGTATAGCCGTCGGGCGCTGCATGGGCGACCGCCTCTGTCGCGATGTTGGTCGCGGCGCCAGGCCGGTTCTCCACGATGAAAGGTTGACCGAGCCGGTCCGACAGCCATTGCCCGATCAGGCGAGCAGCAATGTCGGTGGGTCCGCCGGGAGCAAACCCGACAAGGATGGACACCTGATGTGCGGGATAGGTCTGCGCCCACGCTCTGCGCGACCTGGCGGACAGGGCGGCAGCCATAGCTGAGAGCTGCAGGAATTTGCGGCGGGGAAGCTTCATCTGAGGCTCCCTATCAAATCGCTACATTATCGCTTGAGCAGATCCAGGATCGCCGCGGCGAACCGGCCGGGAGCTTCTTGCGGCGGGTTGTGCCCCACGTTCTCGAAGACTCGCCGTTCATAATAGCCGGTAAAGAACCGCTGATGTCCTTCTGATTTGTCCGCGGGGTTGACGTCGTTGACGGCACCGTGAATGACCATGCTCGGAACGGTGATCTTGGGCAGGGCTGCCAGTCGCGCCTCGATCGCGGCGTAGCGCGGATCGCCGGGCGCATTACGCATCCGGTGGCGATAAGAGTGGATCACCACGTCCACGAAATCGTCGTTCTCGAACGATGCAGCAGTCCGGCGATAGGTCTCCTCGTCGAACTCCCACGTCGGCGACCAGAGCTTCCATAAGAGCCGCCCAAGCTCGGCCCGATTTTGCGCGAGGCCTCTGCGCCCGCGCTCGGTCTGAAAATAATATTGATACCAGAACCGTCGCTCTTGCTCCGGCTCGACGGGTTTTTTGGAGCCGGCAATATCCTGGATCTGATAGCCGGCGCAGGTGACGAGCGCGCGCACGCGCTCGGGCCACAAGGCGGAAACGACGCAGGCCGCGCGCGCGCCCCAGTCGAAACCCGCCAACACCGCCTGTCGAATGTTGAGCGCGTCAAGGAGCTCCAGGAGATCCTG
>DATBYX010000449.1:0-2517 GCA_036513475.1 Xanthobacteraceae bacterium
GAGATGGCCCAAGGATCAAATTTGCCGAGCAGTTGAAGGCCAAGCCAACAAACCCAAGGGATAGACCGCCTCAGTTGAGCTATGGGATCCAACGTTGCGGACGTGTATCGCCAAGTCGGCGTCTACACCGGCCGCATCGTAGCCGGTGCGCCCACAAGCTACTGGTCGCCCGCGCGCGTTGTATACGGGCAACACATTTGGGAAAAGATCATAACCTGCCGTTTTCGTCCTTGTGAGATCATATTTGATCCAAACAATCAGCGCCGTCGCGTGGTTGGCTGTGCAGCATGGCTCAGGTGGAGCAGGTAGGCAACGGGATGATGAGTCCACGGCGATTTGCGACATCGGCGGCGTTGTGCGGAACGGTCGTTCTCGCGGGGTGGGTTGTTGCCGGGCTTGCCGGCTTCGGTTCGCCCGGCATTGAACACACCGACGCAGCACCAATCGAGGACCGCCCCGCAACATCTCTCACCGTCCGCGCCGTGGACGCACCGCGGGCAACCGCAATCGGCGAGGCTGCTGTCTCTGGCGCCATTGTGGCGACGGCCGATCCCCCCGAGCCTGCCGTCTTGCCCGCGGCCGTCCCCGTCGCCGATGCGGCGGTCGTCGAGGCCGCCTTGCGTCCCTCTTCGCCGACGCTGCCGCCCGAAACGCCACCCGTGCAGGTGGCGACGGCGAGCACGCCTGATCCGGGGCAAAACGACGCCCAGGAGGCAGTGCGCTCCATCGAAACTCTCGACGAGTGCCTGGTGGCGGACATCTGCATCGACCAATACCTGTGGTCGGTGTACCAGCGGACGCCCAAGCTCGATACCATCAAGGTGCACGAGCAGAGGAAAGTGACAGTCAAGAAGAACGGCAAGACGCGGACTGTCACTAAGAGCTTTACAAAGCTCGTGGACGAGGACTTCACGTGGAAGGATCCGAACGCGGCCGAAAAAGCCGGCATGCCGTTGATGGGCTACGTGATCGGAGGCATGGACCGGAGCTTCAAGCTGAAGCTATATCATGCTCTGCGCGTGCTGGACGACGCCGGGCTTGCGCCGGGCATGACGAGCGGATTCCGCGATGATTATCGGCAATCGATCGCAAGCGGCCTGAAGGCCTCGACCGACAGATCATATCATGGCGGGAGCTTCCGCGGCGGCTATGGCCACGGGCTTGCGGCCGATATTGTCAGCGTTAAGGGCGAGACACGTGCGCAGCGATTGATTTCAAGCGAAAGCTTGTGGAAATGGATCGATGCGCACGGCAAGGAGTTCGGGATTGGGCGGCCGTATCTCGACAAAGATCCGGCGCATGTGGCGCCGATCGACGGCAAAGAATATGTCGCTCACCGCGGCGGGGCGAATGCGCGACACGCCGGATCGGAAACGAAGAAGCGCCGCGACGATCACGGCATGGCGAAACGCGCAAAAACCGAAAGATCGTCGAAGGCGAGAATCATCTAACTCGGATCAAGAAACGTATTCCAAGACAGCGGCGAGCGAGCCTACAACGCGGCCATCCCTTTCAGAGGATCCGGCAAGTGCACTTGGCTGCCAATCGGCCGCGTTCTGAGGACAGTGCGTGACTTCCAGAGTGTAGCTGTCGCGCTTCGCGCGCCAAGTTCGCGCAAAGCCCAATATTTTCCACTGCCAATCCGTCGTTATAAGCAGGGAGACCATTATCATGTCACTCCGAACATCACATTGGCTCTATCTGGTTGTTGCCTTGTTAGCTTACCTCCTCGTCCGGATTATCGCTCGTTATTATTTTCACTATCGAGGCGAGGTTGCCATTGTTTTGTATTGCATTATTTTTTTCCCACTGTCCTTCCTCGTCATACATTTGGTTCGGAGATGGCGTGCACGCCCCTCTAGACGGTGATGCCAAGGGAAAAGGCACAACCGGCTCCAACCGCGAGGCCGAAAGTACTGATGCGCCGGAGAGGACATTGGCCGGATCGAGACTCCCGCAGTGCAGCGGTCTCATCCGTGATGTGCTATAAATTGCACCGAGTACAGGGCTAGACGAGCAGGACTTCCCTCGATTCAGCACAATTCAGGTCTGCCCCAAGGACTCGGCTGACCAGGCCCATGGTAGGCTGATCATGCGGCAGACCGACCGCGATACAGGAGACGAATATTCTGCCCGACGGCCCAGCCCAATTGCTGTAGCGCTTGTGCGAAAGCAGTCACGCGATTCTGTCCTTCGGCATCGTTGGCGGTGAACGGGGTGAGCACGCCGACATGCCAGAGCCGCGCCACGGTCTTGAAGACGGCTGTGAAGCTGTGCACGGAAATCATCGGTGAAGCAGCTTCCTCGCTCAGGGTTGTGCGGTTGATCTGCGTGACGGGTTTTGGGGCGGGCGACAGCCGCGGCCGCGGGGGGGTTCTTTATCGCGCGGCGTTCCATCTACTGCTGGGGCGCGTCTATGACGACAAGGACGTGCAGGAACGCATCGTCCGCAGAAGTAAGCTCGACTGGGTGATCGTGCGTCCCGTGATTCTGACCAACGGTCCGAAGACGAACGCG
>DATBYX010000450.1:0-9645 GCA_036513475.1 Xanthobacteraceae bacterium
ATTGGCGCTGATCGCGGCTCTGATGTCCGGCTTCGGGCAAGAGGCGGTGGCGCAGGACAAAGTCAAGGTCGGCGTGTTTCCGACCGCGTCATCGCTGCCGTATTTCGTCGCCATCGAGCGCGGATTTTTCAAGGAACAGAACATCGAACCGGAGACGATACGCCTCATCGGCGGACCGCCCAACATTGCGGCCATGATCAACAACCAGATCGAGGCGGCGGTCGTGCTCGTCACGATAGAGGCGATGAATGCCAACCTCAAAAAGCCGGGGGTTGCCATGTATGTCGGCGTGCACAGCCAGAACAAAACCTACCAGATGGAGCAGTTCGTCGTGCGCAAGGGTTATGCGGCGGACTCCATCAAGGATCTCAAGGGAGCGCGGATCATGTCGGCGCCGGGGCCTGCCAATGTCATTGCTGCCAAAGCGGTGCTCGCGAAGGCGGGGCTCAAGGAGGGCGACTACTCCATCGATCAGCTCGACATGGGTCAGCATGTCAATGTGATGACGTCCGGCACTTTCGACGCCGGCTACACGCTCGAGCCGCAGGCCTCGACCATGCGAAAGCTGGGCGTCGCACGCACGCTCGAGGCGGGCGTCATTGCCAAATACATCCTTGATGATGAGAACGGCGATGCATTCGCGGCCGGTTGCGCCATCACCAGCGACTTCATCAGGAGCCGTCCCGATGTCGCCAGGCGTTTTGCGGCGGTATGGAAAAAGGCCATCCACTTCGTCAACGACGACCCGCAGGAGGCGCGCAAATATCTCGCCAAGAACACGCTCACTCCCGAGGACGTCATCGATACCGTGCCGATGGTGCGCTACTACGCAGCCGACGAGTTGAGCGCGCGGCACAAGGTCGAGTTTCAGAAATTCATCGACTTTTTCACGGCGGCCGGCACGCTGCCGGAGAAAGTGGATATCACCCGATATCTGCAGGCGTATTAGGCTACAGTAAAGCCGGCAGTTCGAATGAGCGAAACGAATCCGAAAGATGTTCTCGCCGCTCTCTGGCGCGATGCCGGGCATGCTGAGGCGGCGCTTGCCTATGCCGAGTTGAGCGGCGCCGATCCGGTGCTACCCTCGTCTTTTGCGATCGGCACCGCAGCGCAGGCGAGCATCGCGGGCGCGGCGCTTGCTGCCGGTGAGCTATGGCGCTTGCGGAGCGGGCGCAGCCAGGGCGTGCGCATCGACATGCGCAGCGCTGCCATCGAATTCCGCAGCGAGCGCTACCTGCTTCTGGACGGCAAGCCTTGTCCAGAATATCACGACGAGATCGCCGGGCTCTATCGCTGCGGCGATGGCCGCTGGGTGCGGCTTCATACAAATCTGCCGCATCATCGCGACGGCACCCTTGCCTTGCTTGGCTGTAGCCACGATCGGACGGCGGTTCGACGTGCACTCGATGGATGGGGCGGTGAAGCACTCGAACAGGAGGCCGCGGATGCTGGCCTCGTGATCACGATGTGCCGGTCGTTCGGGGAATGGGACGCGCATCCGCAGGGTCGCGCGATTGCAAAGCTTCCGCTCTTCTCCATCGAGCAGATCGGAGATGCTCCGGCGGAGCCGTTGTCGGCTGCCGATCGGCCACTCGCCGGCATCAGGGTGCTCGACCTCACGCGCATTATCGCCGGCCCTGTGTGCGGGCGCACGCTCGCCGCACATGGCGCCGATGTGCTGCTGATCACGGCATCCCATCTCCCGGGGATGCAGCCGCTCGTCATCGAAACCGGGCGGGGAAAGCTGTCGCCGCAGCTCGACCTGCGCGACGAGCGCGCACGCGAGTCTCTGGCCGGACTGATTCGGGACGCAGACGTTTTCGTGCAAGGCTACCGGTCGGGTGCAATTGCAGCATTCGGCTTTGGCCCGCAGGACGTGGCGCGCCTGCGGCCCGGGATCGTCTACGTGTCACTCTGCGCCTACGGCCACGAAGGCCCGTGGGCAACCCGGCGCGGCTTTGACTCGCTGGTGCAGACGGCAAGCGGTTTCAATAGCGCCGAAGCGGAAGCGGCCGGCGCGAAAGAGCCGAAGCCTTTGCCGGCGCAGGTGCTCGACCACGCCACCGGCCACCTCATGGCGTTTGCTACCATGTCGGCGCTTGCGCGGCGCGCCGAACGCGGCGGGAGCTGGCAGGTGCGGTGCTCGCTCGCGCAGACCGGCTACTGGATTCGGCAGCTGGGACGGCGCAATGGCATGTCTTGTCCCGATCCCGGCTTCGAGGACGTGCGTGATCGCCTCGAGGATACCGCATCGGGATTTGGCAAGCTCACAGCGGTGCGCCACGCGCCCGTCATGACGGAGACCCAGTCGTACTGGGCGCGACCATCGGTGCCCCTCGGCACGCATCCGCCGGCTTGGCCCTGCGGCGGCGGCATATAGGAGGACCCATGGAAAAGCCGACGCTTCCGGCGGCACGGCAGTTCGTCGACGAAATTCGTGCGCTCTATGCAAAGGGGCTCGAGCAGACGGAGTTGTGGGGCGCGATTGCCGTGGCAATGCGGAAGCTGCTTGTAGACCCGACGCTGAGAGAGCGTGCGCAGGGCTGGCCGGCCACGGTTGAGAGCGCACCGACCGTTCGCAACCTGCTGTTTTACGAGGACGCGGACTACGGTTTTGTGTTCAACGCCACAGTCCGACAGCCGAACGTGGTCACCAACGTGCATGACCATGGCAATGTTTGGACGCTCTATGGGCTGATCGAGGGGCGGGAGACGATGTATCGCTATGAACGCACCGACGGCGGCCCACCGCATATCGGGCCGGCCAAGCTCGAGTTGGTCGGCCGGCATTCGATCGGCCCCGGCGACATCGACGTGGTGGCGCCCGGGAAAATTCATCAGGAGCACGCGGGTCCCGATCGCAGCATCGCCTTCATCGTGCGTGCGCGCCGACCGGGCACCTACCCGCAGCATTATTACGATCTGCAAACCGGAGCGGTGTCCGTCACCCATGGGCCGCAACAGATCGCCCAAACGCTGGCGTAGACACGACCGGGCCTGGCGCAACGCCGAGAGGAGGGGACCTTCATGGCGTGGCTCATGCGTGGTCGCAAGAAGGCCTGGTTTGCTGCTGCGTTGGTGTGGGCATGCGGAGCGAATCCGATCGCGGCTCAGGATTGGCCAATGCGACAGCCAATCAGGGTCATTTCGCCGGCCAGCGCAGGCAGCGCCTCCGACATCATGGCGCGGATTGTGTTCGAGCAGGTGGGACAGCAGCTCGGACAGACCGTGATAGTCGAGAATCATGGCGGAGCGGGAACGACGACCGGCATGGCGGCGGTCGCGAAATCGCCCCCCGACGGCTACACGATCCTCGTCAACTCGACTTCTTATGTTGTGGTCGCGTCAACCTACGCCAAGCTGCCTTACAACCCCTATGAGGACTTGGTCGGGATTGCGCTTCTCGCACATTTTCCCTTTGTGGTGGCAACCTCCCGGACTTACAAGAATTTGGCTGATTTGGTCGCAGCCGGTCGGCTCCAGCCCTCTCCTCTCACCAGCGCGTCGCTCGGCATAGGAAGCTCAGGCCATCTGGCGATCGAACGACTCCTGCATGCCGCCAAATTCCAGGCCACGGTCGTGCCGTTCCGTGGAGCGCCAGAGGCGGTGGCGGAGCTCGCCGCCGGCCGGCTCGATATGTACGTCGGCGTGCTTCCAAATGTGCTGGAGCTGGCAAAAGCCGGAGAGATCAATCTGGTGGGGGTGATGTCGCCCAAACGCTCGGCGCTCATCCCCGATGTGCCGACCACGATCGAGGCCGGCTACCCCGACTCGGACTATAATTTCTGGATGGGCTCTTATTTGCCGGCGAAGACGCCGCGACCGATCGTCGAGCGGCTCAATGCCGAGGTGGCCAAGGCTCTGCAGGACGAGGGACTCAAGACAAAGACCCGGCAGCTCGCCGGCGAGGTTGAAACCATGTCGGTAGATCAATTCAACACTTTCATTGTGAAGGAACGCGCGATCAACGCCGAGATCGTAAAGTTGATAGGATACCAGCCACGCTAACCCGCCCGGCAGCTCATGATCCATCCGCAATTCTCGGAGGCGGCATCACATATCTCGGCCGCGGGCATTTGTGATGCTCTTGTAGAGCTTGTGAACATTGCAAGCCCGACCGGCCATGAGGCAGGCGTGGCGGGTTATCTTTTAGACCGAATGCAGAAGGCCGGCCTTGACGCAGAATTTCAGTTCGTAGACTCGGGACGACCGAATGCCGTTGGTCATCTCCGGGGGCAAGGCACAGGCCTGAATCTTCTCTTCACCGGCCATATGGATACTTCGTATTCCGGCGAGGAAGAGCATCTTGCGGGCGAAGGATTCAAGCCGCGCGCGGTCGTGCGTGACGGCTGGGTGTGGGGCCTCGGTGCCCATAACATGAAAAGCGGCCTCGCTTGCGCCCTGATCGCGATCGAGGCCATCGTGAAAGCAGGCATTCGATTGCAGGGTGATATCTCGTTCGGCGCAGTCGTCGGAGAGATTGAGAAGACCGCCGTCGAAGAGTTCTCAGGGCTCGAGTATTCCGGTTATGGAATAGGTACGCGCCACCTCGTGACACACGGAGTGACCGCGGATTTTGCCGTTCTGGCAGAGCCGACTGGATTGCGGATCGCCACAGCCAACATGGGCTGCATATGGCTGCGGCTCACCGTGTCGGGGACAGTGGCTCACTCGGCCATGACCCACAAGTCCGAAGTGGTGAATGCCATATCGGTGATGCATGAGTTGCAGTCCGATATCGCCCAATGGGCGCGGGACTATCAGGTGGCACACGCGTACATGGGCGAGAATGCCAACGTGACCATTGCGGCGATCCGCGGGGGCGCGCCTTGGCGATTGTCACGAAACCCCTATGAGTGCAGCTTGTATTTGGACGTGCGGACCGTGCCGGGGCAAACTTTCGAGGCGGTCAAGCGAGACCTTCGCGCGGTTTTGCGGAGCTTCGCTGATCGGACCGGTCACCCTCAGCCCAAGATGCATGTCTATGTGACCGATCCGCCTAACGTGGTTGAGGAACACCTCCCGATCGTTCAAGCTCTCAAGGCCGCGCAGATCCTGGTAGCGGGTGAGAGCGCCCCGCCCATCATTCGCCGCCCTGGAGCCGATGCTGTTCACCTCACCGCGTATGGAGTGCCATGCGTGGCCATGGGGCCTGGAGGCCGCATGCATCCGCAGGCAAAGGGAGCATCCATGCACGCGTTTGGAGAGCACGTCCTGCTGGAGAACTGCGTTTCCGCCGCGCGCACGTACCTCGCCTTGGCCCTCGACCTCTGCAATCGGAAAGCCTGAACGGGTATTGCCTTGGCGCGTAGGGTGGGCAAAATCGCCTGGACGAGCGGCGACAGATGCGTCGTGGCTTCCGGCGATTTTGCCCACGCGCTAGGCCATCCGCGTGGGCAAGGCGCGCGGCCTTTTGCGGGCGCGAAGGGGCGCGCCTTTTCCCACCCTGCATCACCTTAGTCTTAATGGCAGCGAATATGGGTCGAAGAATCGTGACGTGCCGGGCCGCATTCGCAAGTCTTGCCATTGCCTTTCTGGGAGGCCTCCTCGCTCATAGCAATGCAGTGGCGCAACAGTATCCGACGCGGCCGATCACGTTGGTGGTGCCCTTCGCACCGGGCGGACTCTCTGATGTGCCAGCGCGCGTGCTGGCTGCCGAGATGCAGATGCGGATCGTGCATTCCGTCGTGGTGGAGAACAAGCCAGGCGCTTCCGGCGTCACGGGCGCCACATATGTCTGGCGCGCCAACCCGGACGGGTACACTCTGCTCGTCAATGCGCTCGCGGACGTCCAGAATCTACATTACCTCGCGGTGCCTTACGACCCCATCCAGGATTTTGCGCTGATCGGGATGATAACCGACGGCCCGCCTTTGGTCCTGATCGTCAATGCCAATGCGCCGTACAGGTCCATAGATGAGCTCATCGCTTACGCGAAGGGCAATCCAAATACGATGAGCTTCGGAACCTCGGGACCGGCGACCTCGCCGGCAATCGCGGTCACCCAGCTGAACAACTTCGCGCATACGCATATCGTCCAGGTTCCGTATCGCGGGTCGGCGCTGGCTGCGGCCGCAGTCGCAGCAAACGAGGTGCAGGGCAGCTTTGTGTTCTACCCAAATGCGCGTTCTCTTTTCGACAGCGGGCTTGCGCGCGCACTGGCGGTGACGAGTCCGCATCGGATAGCAAGCTGGACCGAAATCCCGACCATGGATGAACTCGGGTATCCGGGTTTCCATCACGCAGGATTCGTTGGGCTGGCTGCACCGCCCAATACGCCAGGGCCAATCATCGAGTACCTCAATAGAGAGCTCAACGAGGTCATCCACTCCTCCTCTTTCAAAAGCAAAATCGAGCCGCTCGGCATGACGGTACCGGCGATGAACACGCCGGAGACATTCACCGCATTCATGCACAAGGAACTGGAGCGGCAACGGGAGCTGGCGAAGCTCTCGGGCCATCAGACCCAGATCAAATGATCGATGCTGGTCATCCTGCCCATGTCGAGCGCTTCATCAGACTCTATGCCAGCCAGCGAAAGACTCTCCAAGCTGCTCTGCTTGATTGCGCTTGCCGCCGGGCTGATTGCGGGCGCCAGACCGGTTCTTGCGGAGACCTATCCGGCCAAGCCGGTCAAGATCATCGTCTCGACCTCGCCCGGCGGCATCACCGACATCGCAGCCCGGATCCTCGGCGCCCATATCACTGACCGAAGCGGCCAGCCGGTGGTGATCGACAACCGCGCCGGGGCGAGCGGCAACATCGCCATGGATGCAGTCGCGCGCGCGGCGCCCGACGGCTACACGCTCGGCCTCGCCAGCACCGGCAACATCACCATCAATCCCCTCCTGTTTGCGCACCTGCCGTTCGATCCCCTCACGGATCTCAAGCCGGTCGGACCCATCGGCATGGTGCCGCTCTTTCTTGTTGTGAACGGCAGCGTGCCGGCCAACACGCTCTCGGAATTTGTGGCCTACGCCAAAGCTCATCCAGAGAAAGTGAACTACGCTGCCGCCGGCGCCGGTACCACGCCCGATCTTGCGGCTCGCGAGTTTGCGCGCCGTGCCGGCCTCAATCTGGTGATGGTGCCGTTCAAAGGCACCCATCCCGCGACCACTGCGGTCATTACCGGCGAGGTGCAGGCCACTTTCGTCTCGATCGGGCCGTATATGGAATTCGTGAGCAATGGCGCCCTGCGCGTCCTCGCGGCGGCCACGCGGGGGCGCGAGCCCTATGTGCCGGACACCCCGACCTTTGCCGAGCAGGGCTTCCCCGGATTTGAGGTCTCCACCTGGTTCGCCCTGTTCGCGCCGCGCGGCACCCCCGACGCTGTCGTCGAACTGCTCAACGGCTATACTCGCAGCGTGCGCAACGACCCCGATGCCAAGCGGCAGCTCGAGTCCAACTACATCGATCCGCTTAATCTCACCGCGGCGGGATTCGCCGCGCTGGTGAAGGCGGATGCGATCAAATGGGAGCGCATCGTGCGCGACACCGGGGCGCGGGTGAACTGAAAAGAAAGGAGAGGTCGGAATGAGCCTGCTGAAATTGACCTTCGGATGCGGCCCCAGCGACAGGGTGGCCGCGATATTCGACGGTCGCGTGCGCATCGAAGGGGTGGACTTGGCTTTCTTTCCGATCGGACCGGAAGAGGCATTCCATCGCGCTTTCGCGGGTCAGGATTTTGATCTCACGGAGCTCTCAGCCAGCTCGCTCATCCTGACAACCGCGCGAGGCGAGGCGAAATATTTCGCGCTGCCGATATTTCTCTCGCGCCTGTTTCGCCACTCCGCCTTCTACATCCGTACAGACCGGGGCATTCGCTCGCCGCAGGACCTTCGTGGCAAGCTCATCGGTGTGCCGGAATATCAGATGACGGCAGCGCTCTGGGCGCGCGGCATTCTTTCCGACGAGTACGGGGTCAAAGCGGAGGAGATCAGGTGGCGCAACGGGGGCCTCAACAAAGCGGGGCGGGCGGAACGAACCCCGATCAGTCTGCCGTCGCGTTTCGAGCTGCAATCGATTCCCTCGGACCGGACATTGTCCGACATGCTCGCCGCCGGCGAGCTCGACGGCATTGTCACCGCCCGGATACCCAGCTGCTATGCGGCGGGCGCGCCCAATGTGAACCGGCTGTTCCCTGATTTCCGTTCCGCGGAGGAGGATTATTACCGCAAGACCCAGGTGTTTCCGATCATGCATCTTCTCGCCATTCGAAAAAGCCTGGTCGCTGCCCATCCCTGGCTGGCGATGAGTGTGGTCAAGGCGTTTTATGAAGCAAAACAGCTCGCGATGGCCGAAATGCATGAAATCGCGGTGCTGTCGGTGATGCTGCCGTGGCTCTCGGACGATCTCAAGCGCGCGCAGGCGGTGATGGGAGCGGATGTGTGGCGCTATGGGGTCGCTGAGAATCGCAAAGAGCTCGACGCGATGCTGCGCTATTCCGTCGAGCAAGGGCTTTCCAGCCGGCGGGTAGAGCTCGAGGAGCTGTTTGCGCCGGGCACGCTGCAGCGGTTTCAAGGTAAAGACTGAGCGGATTGAGTCTGAGCAAATGAACAAGGAAATGAGCGAAACCCTGGTGCGTACCGGACCGGGCACCCCCATGGGCAATCTCATGCGCCGTTACTGGGTGCCGGTTCTGCTGTCGCGCGAGATTGCCGAGGCGGACGGGCCGCAGCAGCGCGTGCAGATCCTCGGCGAGAAGCTTCTGGCGTTTCGCGACACCGCGGGGGAGGTCGGCCTTATCGACGAATTCTGCTCGCACCGCGGCACGTCGCTCTATTTCGGCCGCAACGAGGAGAACGGCCTCCGCTGCGCCTATCATGGGCTGAAGTTCAACCGTCATGGGGAATGCGTGGACGTGCCGTCTGCGCCGCAGGCCTGCAAGAGCATGGGCATCAAGGCCTATCCTTGCATCGAGCGCGGGGGCATCGTGTGGGCCTATATGGGCCCGCAGGACAAGCAACCCGCTCCTCCGGAAGTCGAGTGGTGCACCCTGCCGGCTGCTCACGTCTTCGTTTCCAAGCGCCTGCAGGAGTGCAGCTATCTGCAGGCCATGGAGGGCGGGATCGACACCAGCCATGTCTCCTACGTGCACCGTTTCGAGGTGGACGACGATCCGATGCACCAGGGCACCAAGGCCAACGACTACATCAAGGCCGATGGCAACGTGAGCTTCGAGATCGAGAAGTCGGATTTCGGCTTGACCCTCTACGGCCGCCGTAATGGCGAACCGGATTCCTGGTACTGGCGCGTCACCCAGTGGCTGTTTCCGTGGTTCACGCTGATACCGCCGTTCGGCGAGCACGCGCTCGGCGGCCATGTGTGGGT
Source organism: Xanthobacteraceae bacterium (assembly GCA_036513475.1). Lineage (GTDB taxonomy): Bacteria > Pseudomonadota > Alphaproteobacteria > Rhizobiales > Xanthobacteraceae > VAZQ01. Next base: position 9,331 of record DATBYX010000450.1, read on the forward strand.
GCCGATCGACGACGAAAACTGCTGGGCCTGGAGCATCAATTTCCATCCGCACAAGGAGCTCTCGGCCGAGGAGCGCCATAGCATGGAGCAGGGGAGGGGTATCCACTGCGAGTACGAGCCCGGCACCTTTCGGCCTAAGGCGAACAAAGACAATGATTATCTGCTCGACCGCAAGGCGCAGAAGGAGAACCGCGCCTACAGCGGAGTGTTCGGCTTCGCCATGCAGGATGCCTCGCTGCAGGAAAGCATGGGACCCATTCAGGATCACGAGAAGGAGAAGCTCCTGCCGACCGACCGCGCAATCGTCATGGCGCG
>DATBYX010000451.1:0-11978 GCA_036513475.1 Xanthobacteraceae bacterium
TGGAGAAGGGCTATTACGCGCGCGAAAATCTGGAGATCGAGATCGTGCGGTCCCAAGGCTCGGCGAACACCATCAAGCAGGTGGCGAACGCCACGGCCCAGGTGGGATTTGCCGACGCTTTTGCAGTCGTGCTCGGCCGCGCGAACGATGAAATCCCGGTCAAGCTCGTCGCCATGATCTATCCAAAGCCGCCGCACGCAGTTTACGTGCTCAAAGAATCGGGGATTGCCAAGCCAAAGAACTTCGCGGGCAAGACGCTGGCCGATACCGCGTTCAGCTCGGTGCCGAAGCTGTTTGCGACCTATGCCAGGGCGGCGGGCTTCGACGCATTCAGCGTGAAATGGATTGCGGCGAACAGCGACGCGCTCCCCGGAATGCTGACGGCCAAGCGGGTTGATGGCATCGGGCAATTCACCGTCGGGGAGCCGCTTTTGGCCGCCACGGCGGCGCCGAAGGAAGTGCTCGGGTTGCCCTACTCCGATGCAGGGCTGGATTACTACAGCAATGGGATTGTGGCTTCGGACACCATGATCGAAAACAATCCCGATCTGGTGCGGCGCTTCGTCAAAGCAACGCTCGACGGCCTCAAGAGCGCCATCGCTGATCCCAAGGAGGCGGGCGAGATCATGCACAAGTACCATCGCGAGATCGCCGTCGACATCGCCATCGGCGAAACGAGGAAAGTGAAGGAGCTCGCGCTTCAACCCAACGCGGTTCTCGGCACCATCGAGCCCGGACGCGTACAGAAGACGATCAACATCGTGGGAGCTACGTACGCGATGAAGAAGCCGATTTCGCCACCGGACGTCTACGCCCCCGGCTTTCTCCCGAACTGAAAGCGATTGCTGCTCAATCGAGCTTGATTTCCGCCTCGCGGATGATTGGCGCCCATTTGAGGCTTTCCTCCTCGATGAGCTCCCTAAACTCGGCCGACGATTGTCCGCCCGGCAGCAGCCCTTGTTTCAGCAGCGCGTCGCGCACTGACGGTTCGTTCAGCGCCGCGTTGACGTCGGCATTGATTTGATCCACCACGGCGGCGGGCGTTCCGGCTGGCGCGAAGATGCCGTTCCAGGCGAGCGATACCACCTCGGGGTAGCCCGATTCCGCGACTGTCGGCAAATCTTTTAGATACGCCATGCGCTCCTTGCTGGTCACCGCGAGCAGCTTCAGCTTCCCCGCCTGCACCAGCGGCAGCAGCGCGGGCTCGACGGTGAATATCGCGCGGGTTTCACCGGTGGCGACGGAGAGGGCCGCCTCGGGCGAGCCTCGATAGGGCACATGGGTGCCGGCAAAACCGGCAACGCGCTTGAACAACTCCATTGTCAGATGCGAGGAGCTGCCGTTGCCCACCGACGCATATAAAAGCTTGCCGTCCTGCTTCTTGGCCCAGGCAACGAATTCGGCGACGGTGTTCGCCGGATGGGTCGCGGCCACGGCCAGCACGTTGGGCTGCGACGTGGTCAAGACGACCGGCACCAAATCCTTGGCCGGGTCGTAGGCCATTCTGCGATAAAGAAGCGGTGCAATCGCGACCGGCCCGTTGAAACCCACTCCGAGAGTGAGGCCATCCGCCGGCGCCTTGGCTACCGCGCCCATGCCGAGCATACCGCCGGCGCCCGGCTTGCTCTCGACCACCACCGCTTGCTTCCACCGCGCGTGGAGCTGCTCACCCAGCACTCGCGCCACCACATCGAGCGAGCTACCGGGGGAGGCTGGGACGATGAGGTGGACGGGTTGGTTCGGCCAGCTCTGCGCCTGTGCTGCCGGCGCCAGCATGGCGATGAACGCTAATGCCAGAAACCTTTTCATCTGAAGTCGTCCCGCCCAAAGAACAACGCTGCCTGGCAGACGCATGCGTTGCGCTCTCTCCACCTGTTGCGGAAGGGACTACCCGGTGCGACCACGCTCACTCTGCTGCCAACGTCCTGTTGGCTTCCTCGAATCGGCGCACCGCGCGTTCGGGATCCCAGCGCTGCTCGGCCAGGGTTTCCGGATCCCATTCGCTGCGTTCCGCAGCAAAAAAGTCGCCTCCATAGACATGAATGGCAGCAGTCAGCCGCGGAATCGGATTGGTGACGGAGTGAATGACGTTTTGCCCCAGGGGCTCCGCGTCGCGCTCGCTCAGCGCCTTCGCGCCCGCGGCTTCGAGCCTGCCCGTGGCACTGCCCGGGAGGCGGCGCCAGAAGATATTGTCCTCCCGGCCCGTATAGATACCGATCACCGCCCACATCTGATGATTGTGCGGCATGAGCGTCATGTACGGAGCCCAAACGATGTTGAGAATCGTGAGATCATCCGAACGGTACAGCGACTGCAGCATGCCCTTTTTCGGCTCGCCCAGCTGCTTGAGGATACGCCCAGGATCACAGACGGCACGCGCGACGACCTCGCGCACGAGCTTGTGGGACTTGTCAGCCGCAAGCGCACTGCGACAATCGGCGATGAATTGATCGAGATCGAACATTGGCACTGTCCTCCATCGATTTTTACCAACAATACTACAATGTGGCCTGCGGATAGAAGCGCTCTGCGTTCGTCCACTCCGTGATGCCCTGATCGCGTATCCATTGCGCCAGCTCGTCGTGGCGCACCACCCATACATTGGGGAACCTCCGAATGTATTTTAGAATCCTGTCGATCTGTGCCGCGATCAATGGACGGCCACCGAAATGGCAGTGCACGGTGATGTTCAGATAAGCCGTCGGCTCGTTATGATAGAGATAATCGAACGTATCCTTGTACACGTCGTACCAATCCCTGGGATTGCCGCGGAGAACACGATGGTCGGCGAAATCCGAATGCGGCAGCGCCACGATGGTGCGCGAGCCGACCTGAACGCAGAAAGGCAGGTCGATATGGTTGTAATCGCCGTACCAGAGAAAGCCTTCTTCCGCGATGATCGTTTCCGTGTGCGCCGTCGATGCGAGCACCGGGCTGATCCAGCCCTTCGGCGTCTCGCCCGATACCGCTGTTATCAGGTCCTTGCTCTTGCGGATCACAGCGCGCTCCTCCTCGGGTGACAGATAGGCGAGGATCGAATCCTGCAGATAGGAGTGCGCGCAGATTTCGTGGCCCGAGGCGATGATCTGCTTCGCGGCCGCGGGGGCAAGCTCGAGGGAGCGCGCATTCGCGGCGAATGTCGCCGGGACCTTATTCTCGTCCAGGATTTTCAGGAGCCGCCAGACGCCTGCGCGCACGCCGTATGTGCCCCAGGTCATCGATGCCCGGTCGGGTGTGCCGGGCTTCAAGGCCGTGGTCTGGACCGTGAACGGCGGCCCCCTGCCCTCGGACCAGCTTTCCAGCAGACACGTTACCACAACCGCAATGCGCGCCTGGTGCGGCCATGCGAATCCCGCGTGCGCTGGAGCCGGTGTCATGGGTTGCCCCACAGCCGATTGCTCGCGATCCGGGCGCCTTCGACCAATGCGGCGAACTTTGCCCAGACGATCGAGGGGTGCACCTCGTTCGATCCAGCAAACGATGCGAAGCCGCAGTCAGCGCTTGCGATCACGCGCTCGCGGCCCACGATGTCGGCATACCGGGCGATGCGTTGCGCCACCAGCTCCGGATGCTCCACCAGCACGGTCGACTGCGTGATCACGCCGGGCATGAGCACCTTGTCGTCGGGCAGCTTCACCCGCTTCCATTCCTGCCATTCGTGCTCGTGCCGCGGGTTAGCCGCCTCGAACGAGTAACCGCCCGCACGCACCTTGAGAATGATATCAATGATGTCTCTCAGCTGCATGTCGTGGACGCGCGGGCCCATGTTGATGCTGTAACACGTGTGGAAACGGATCCGGTCGGCGGGAATTCCCGCAATCGCCGCATTGAGCGCTTCCACCCGCAGCTCCGCCCATTTGCGGCAGTCCGCAACGCTCAGGTCCGGCCGGGTGATGTAATAGGTGATGAGGAACGGATCGTCGATCTGGAGCAGAAAACCCGCTTGCACGATCGCCTGATACTCCTCGCGCATCGCCTGCGCGATCGCAAAGACATATTCTTCCTCTGTCTTGTAATATTCGTTGGGCGTAGTCGTCTCGATGTTCGACGGCGCAATCGCGGGTACGAAGGCCTCCGTCGCGTTCACTCCATCGAGCGCAAACTTGAGCAGGTCCAGCTCGGCTTTCAGCTGCTCGTGGCCTTTGTAGCTGATGGGCCCCGCGCAGACCATGAGCGCACGCCGCCGGCGCGCGCTCACCTGCTCTGCCACGGCGGACTGATAATATTCGGGGAAGTCCCTGGTCTCGCGCGTGTTAGAAAAAGGGCTGGGACGCACGCCCTCGCGCTTTTCGAGGCCGCCGAGGCGCTGCGCCGCGTAGGTGATGAAGCTCGGCTTGCCCATTTCGCCGTCGCTCACCACGTCGAGACCCGCCCCAACCTGCTGCTTTACGCTGTCCTCGACCGCCCTGCGCACGCGCTCCGCGTAGGCCTTCTCGTCGACAGCTTTCCCATCCATCTTGGCCAGCATCATCTCGAAGAGGCCGTCGGGGCGCGGCAGGCTGCCGACATGCGTCGTGAGGATACGATCAGTGCTGAGCTTCATGCCTATTGTCTCGATTCTTGTAGCCCGGGTGAGCGGAGCGATATCCAGGTGCAGCTCTCCCGCATGTCGCTGCGCTCATGCGGGCTACGGGCTATAAGCGTCAAGCGAGGGAAAGGTTATGATCAAAACGTCGCGGCAGTCCATTTTGCTGTTCGTAGCCTGGATGGCGCTCCTCGGGGTGCCTCCCGCCTCTGCTCAAGCCGAGTTTCCGACGCGACCGATCAAGCTGATCGTGCCGTTTCCGGCCGGCGGTGGGATCGATGTGACTGCACGGATTGCGGCACAGGCGCTCGGCGATGTGCTTGGGCAGCAGGTCGTGGTGCAGAACCAAGGCGGAGCCGGTGGCGCAATCGCAACCGATTCCGTAGTGAAATCGGAGCCGGACGGATACACGCTCCTTTATCACTCGACCACGGGCATCGTCCACGCCGCGGTCACCGACAAGCTGCCGTACGACTGGATGCGGGATCTGGCGCCGGTTTCGATCGTCACGCGGTTTGCGCCGGTCATGATCGTCTCACCCACTCTTCCCGTCAAAGATTTGCGAGAATTCATTGCGCTGCTGAAGGCCAATCCCGGCAAATACAGTTTCGCATCGTCGGGCACCGGTACAGCGGTCCATCTGGCCGAGGAATTATTCAACCAGAAAGCCGGTGTCGACATGCTTCACATACCTTATCGCGGGACTTCCGCCGCCATGCCCGACCTGCTGACCGGACGGGTCGCCATGATGATCGACGGGGTTCCCGTTCAGACGCAGAACATCCGCAATGGAACGGTGCGTGCGCTTGCGGTGACGACCAGCACCCGTTCTCCCTCCATCCCCGATGTGCCGGCGATGAAAGAAGCGGGGCTGGATTACGAAGTTCCGTTCTGGACCGCGATCTACGCCCCAGCCCACACGCCCAAACCGATCATCGAAAAGCTTAGCGCGGCCATCGGCAAAGCCATGCGTGAGGACGGGGTGGTCCGGCGCCTTGCCGAGGTTGGAACCGAGGCTGTGGGCTCAAGCGCCGGCGAGCTCGACACTCTGACCCGGCAGCAGTTCGCGCTCTATCGCGGGATCGTGCAGAACGACAAATCGCTGCTCGGGGCGCAGTAGCTGTCGCTTCACACGTCGTAGGCTTCGCTCCTCTGAGGCACGGGTCTCGCCGCCAAGCCGGAGTTCGGCAATGGGGTGCCGGAATCGCGAAAGCGATTGACGATGGGATAACGTCGGTCGCGGCCGAAGTTCTTCAACGTGACCTTCACCCCGGGCGCCGCCTGTCGGCGCTTATATTCGGCCAAGTTGAGCATGCGCTCGACCCTTATGATGGTCTCGCGATCAAAACCTTCCTCTACGATCCTGGCGATGGGCTCTTCGCGCTCGACCAGCCGCTCGAGGATGGCGTCGAGCACGTCATAGGGCGGCAGCGTATCCTGATCGGTCTGGCTCTCGCGCAGCTCCGCCGTAGGCGCTCGGGTGAGAACATTTGCAGGGATCACCTCCCCGGCCGGGCCCAACGCATCCTCGGGCTTCCAGCTGTCGCGCAGCTGCGCCAGGCGATAGACCTGCGTCTTGTACAGGTCCTTTATCGGATTGAAGCCGCCATTCATGTCGCCATAGAGGGTGGCATAGCCCACCGACATCTCCGACTTGTTGCCGGTGGTCACAACCATGAGGCCGAATTTGTTTGATATCGCCATCAGGATCGTGCCGCGCGTACGGGATTGCAGGTTCTCCTCGGTGACGTCCGCAGATTGCCCCTGAAATGCTGGGGCGAGCGCCTCTTCCAGGCCGCGCACGGCGCTTTCGATCGGCACCACCTCGTATTGCACCCCGAGTGCCATGGCGACTTTGGCGGCGTCATCGAGGGATTGCGCGGAGGTGAAGCGATAAGGCAGCATGACGCAGCGCACCCGCTGCGCACCGAGCGCATCGACTGACAGCGCCGCGACCAGCGCGGAATCGATGCCGCCGGAGAGGCCGAGAACGACTCCTTTAAAGCCGCTCTTATTCACATAGTCGCGCAGCCCCAGCATGCATGCGCGGTAGTCCGCCTTGTCACCCTGTTCCAGCGGGTGGATGGGGCCATTATTGCACCGCCATGCGTTCCCCGCGCGATGCCAGTGCAAAGTCGTGACCATTTCGCGAAACGCCGGGAGCTGGAACGCCAGCGAACGATCGGCATGGAGGCCGAAGGACGCGCCATCGAACACGAGCTCATCCTGCCCGCCCACCTGATTGACATAAATGATGGGCAGGTCGCTCTCGGTGACGCGCGCAACCGCGATGTTGAGCCGCACCTCGTCCTTCTCGCGCCAATAAGGCGACCCGTTGGGCACCACCATCAACTCCGCCCCGGTCTCCGCAAGGCATTCCACGACCTCGGCGCCCCAGATATCCTCGCAGACGGGAATGCCCAGGCGGATGCCGCGAAAGTTGATCGGGCCCGGCAGAGGCCCCGGGACGAAGACGCGTTTCTCGTCGAAGACGCCATAGTTGGGCAGATCGACCTTGAAGCGGAGCGCAGCGATTTCACCGTCGGCGAGCAAGCAGTAGCTGTTGTAGAGCTTGCCGGCCTCCACCCATGGGGTGCCGATCAATACGGCCGGACCGCCATCAGCCGTCTCACGCGCAAGCTCCTCGATGCGCGCCCGACAGTTCGCCTGCAGCGCAGGCTTGAGCACGAGGTCTTCAGGCGGATAGCCCGAGAGAAAGAGCTCCGGGAAGGCAATCAGATCAGCGCCCTCCCGCGCGGCCTCTGCGCGCGCGCGCCGCGCCTTGTCGGCGTTTCCCGCAATGTCTCCTACGATCGGATTGAGCTGTGCGATCGCAATCGCCAGAGAGTCGGAAGGACGCGGGCTCATGTGCCTAGGTCTAGCGCGTCATCAGCGCGCACGCCAAGCTGCGATCAGGAGCCTTCTTAGCCTCCGCTGTCATGGTCCACGTAAAAGCGGACGATCCAGCGATCTATGAACACAAGGCTTGGCATGGCCATTCAAATCAAGCCAATACGCTCCGCGAGTGCGAGCAACCAAACGACTCCGGCCAGGAGGAGCGCCAAGCCGACCGCTGCCGAGCCCATGTCCTTGACCCGGCGGATCTGGCCATCGCTCTCGCGCGACACGCGGTCGGCGAGCTTCTCGATCGCCGTGTTCAACAGCTCGACGATGAGCACAAGGAGCAGCGCACCGATGAGAATGAGCCGCTTCCAAGCATCCGCGGCAATGAGGAAAGCAAGCGGCAGGGCCACGAGGAGTGCGACGAGCTCCTGGCGGAAAGCCGGCTCGCTGCGCGCCACATCACACAGGCCGTGCCACGTATTGATGCCGGCGCGGATCAGTCGGTCCATGCATGCCCTCCCGCCACATCATGCCCCGGTTGGGCAGCTGTGGGCCGGGTCTCCCCTAATGAACATCAATGACGGGATATGGTCCGAATTTCAGGCTCAATTGCAAGAACATGCCGAAATTGTCGACCTTCCAGTCGACCGGCTGCGGAACAGCAGTTACTCCCACAATGTGATTCTCGAAGTGAGTCAAACCTTGCGTCGTTTGCATGTGCCAATACGCCGTGCTCACGCGGGCGGGATGTTCGCCGCGGACCGCGTGGGCAAATCGCGGTTTGCGCGTGTCGTGAGCCCTGTGACGGCGATTTGCCCACCCTACGAAGTCGCACCGTGTGCCACGCGCCCTACATCCTCAGAGCCGGAAAATGCGCTCGGCGTTAATATGCGCCACCTTCTCCAAATCGTGCCGGGCGAGCGGCTGATCCTTTAGAAATTCCACCGCCGCCACATTCGATTCATACGGCCAGTCCACGGAAAAGAGGAGGTTGTCCACTCCCAGCGCCATCATCGTGCACAGGAAGGCTGGGCTTGAGAAATTGCCGCTGCAGGTCACAACCAGGTTTTCCGTCAAATACCCAGCGAGAGTCCTTTTGAGGCCACGGCGCGCCGTCGCGAGTTGGGTTTGGTTATTGATCCGGTGGAGCATGAAAGGCAGGCCCTCGCCGAGATGGCCCAGAATGATTGTCAGCTTGGGAAACGCGTCGAACACGCCGGCAAGAGCGAGCCGTAGGAAATGCACGCCGGTCTCGATGCCGAAACCCCAAGCCGCCAGCGCCAATTCGTCGTAACCCGCAAAATAGGTCTGCATCACGGCCGGGTGCGGCCTGCTCGGATGCAGGTAGACGGGCACATCGAGCCCTTCGGCGCATTCGAAGATGCACCAGAACTTTTTGTCATCCAGAAAACTGTCTCCGGAACGGCCATTGATCATCGCGCCCTTGAAGCCGAGCCTGCTGATCGCACGATCGAGCTCCCTCACTGCCGCCGGAGGGTCCGCGGTCGGCAGTGCGGCGAGGCCGGCGAAGCGATCGGGATGCGCTTTGGTTGCCGCGTAGAGACGCTCGTTGACCTCTCGCGCGGTGTCAATCGCCGCTGCGCCAGCGAGTGCCTGGCACCCGGGTTGATTGTGTGAAAGCACCTGCACGTCGATCCCGGCCGCGTCCATGGCCGCAAGGCGCCTCTCACCCAGATCGAGCAGCTCGGCTACCGTATCAATTCCGAGAAGCTTTTCGCGGTCATTGCCGCGATCCGCGCCGGGGGGAAGGTCTCGCTCTTCCCGGGGCAGGATGAAATGCTCCTCCAGTGCGATGATCTTCATTTCGATTTTGCGATACGCAAGCTTGCGAGGAGATCTTGAAGGGAGGTGCCCAACCTACGTTGAGAGACCGCGGTTTGCCAACCGCCGCCCGCACCGATACGGTCCGCGCCCCCGGATTGCCCACCGCTTGGCCGCACGCATGTCCGATGTACCCATAGCAAACATTGCGCTTCACCACATTGCATTGCCGCCGCGGCGGGAACACAAGTGGACGGGCCTCACCGAGCCGATCGGCAGCTATTTGCTGGTTGAGATGACAGATGCCGAAGGACTCAAGGGCTGGGGCGAGGCGCCGGTACTCAAGGACTGGGGTGGGGATTTCGGCCGCTATTTCGGCGAGAGTCCCGGAACGACCGTCGAGGTGATCACACGCCACTTGGCGCCGGCGGTGAAAGGCTGCGTTCCCGGCGAGATTGCAGAATTGCATGCGCACATGGACCGCAGCATCAAGGGCTATCCCTACGCCAAGGCCGCAGTGGAGCTCGCGGCTTATGACCTTGCTGGCCGGCAATGTAAGCTGCCGGTGCACAGGCTGCTCGGAGGCGCCATGCGCCGCCGCATCCCGGTCACCCACTCGATCGGCTTGATCGGGCCGGAAGAGGCCGAACGCGAGGTAGCGCAGGTTGCCAAGGAAGGCATTCGCACCATCAAGATCAAGGTCGGGGTCGATCCCGAGCGCGACGTCGCCATGGTGCGGCGGATTCGCGAAACGGTGGGGCCGGGAATCGCGCTGTGCATTGACGCCAACCAGGGCTACCGCACGGCCGGCGAGGCGATCCGCACTTATCGGCGCATGGAGCGGTTCGATCTCATCTATTTCGAGCAGCCGGTCGAAGGCATCGCTCGGCTTGCCGAAGTGGCCCGTGCCATCGATGCGCCCGTGATGGCCGACGAGAGCGCATGGAACGCGCACGACGTCGTCGAGATCATCGAAAAGCGTGCGGCACAGATCGTCTCGCTTTATACGACCAAAGCCGGCGGCCTTTATCGTGCCATGGAAGTTGCTGCGGTTGCGCGCGCGGGCGGGATCATCTGCAACGTCAACGGTTCGGTCGAAACGGGCATCGGCAACCTCGCCAATCTTGCGCTCGCAGCAGCCGCGGCATCCGTAGTGCTTTCCTGCGTGGTTCCCGTCTCGACCCCTGCGGAGATGCAATCGGGCCAGCTCGCCGGCATCTATTACAAGGACGATCTGATCACCGAGCCGATGCGGCTCGTCGACGGAGCAATCGAGCTCCCCAGCGGCATCGGCATGGGGATTGCGGCCGACGAGGCCAAGGTGAAGCGCTACGCCGTAAGCGCCAAGGGATAGCGGCATGCGCCAGGACGTCATCGCGCGCGAGACTGGCGCCATGAAGAAGGCCGGGCTCGACGCGATCGTGTCGGTCTCGCCGGAAAACTTCGCCTACGTGACAGGTTTTCTTTCGCCGACCCAGCCGTTGATGCGCTGGCGCCATGCCATGGCGCTTATAACCGCGGATGGCACGGCGGCGTTCGTGGTGGTTGACATGGAAGCGAGTACCATCCGCGCCAAATCACCGGCCGGAACTGAGATCGCGGTCTGGCACGAATTCAAGCTCGACGCCATGAATGCACTTGCCGAGCTTTTGCGCAAGCACGGCTTGGCGAGCTCGCGCATTGGTATTGAAATGGACTATCTGCCCGCGGGCGATTTTGCCGCGCTGCGCCAATTGTTGCCGGAAGCAAGCTTCACGCCTGCGCAAGCCCTGCTTGCGCGGCTGCGCGAGATCAAGACGCCGCAAGAGATCGACATCCTGCGCAAGCTCTCGCGTATCGCTGATAGCGCGATTACCAAGGCCTATCGTTCGGTGCGGGCAGGCATGACCGAGATGGACCTCGCCGCGGCGCTCACCCGCGGCATCTACGAAGGTGGGGCCGAGTACTTCAAGCTGATGATTGTTGCGACCGGCGAGCGCAGCGTCTTTCCCAACGTGGGCCCGACCGACCGCATTCTAAAAAATGGCGACATCTGTCGGGTCGAGATCTTCCCGATGATCAGCGGCTACCATGCGGGCGTCTGCCGCACTGCTGCGGTCGGCACCGCGCCGCCGCACGCGCAGCGCATCTGGGCCAATCTGATGGAATGCAAGCATCTCCTCCTCGAGGCGATCAAGCCCGGCGCGTCGACCCGCGGCATTTATGACCTTTACCTGCGGAAAGTGGGCGAGCTTGGGCTGCCGCCGATTTCGTTCATCGGCCACGGCATTGGTCTGCATCTGCACGAAGATCCCTACCTCGGTCCGACCGAAGATCGAGCTCTGGAAGCCGGAATGGTGTTGGGCATCGAGCCGCTGATCTATGAAACCGGTTTCGGCTTCGGCATGCAGAACAAGGACATGATTCTGGTAACGCCGCAGGGTTGCGAGCTGTTATCGGACTATCTTGATACAGATGATCTGCTCGTCGTGTAGGGCGGGTTAAGTCGGCTAAACCGACTTGGCGTAACCCGCCCGACAAACATCACTGCAGCTGCATGTCCGCACGCGGCGGTAGATAATCCGCCCGGTAGATCGAGTTTGCGTCGAGCGCGGGTAGATTGAACGTCTTGGCGACCATGTCGATGGTCTGCTGCATACGAGCGGGCTCGACATCGCCCAGGCCCATACGCCGCACACGGTCAGTGAGAATGGCATTCTTGAGGACGACCTCAAGGCGGGCGCGCTCGACTTTCTCGTCGATCAAAGGATCGCGTTTCTTGATTGCGGCAATCGCATTGTCGGGATGGGCAATAGCAATCTTCCAGGCCTCTACAACTGTCTTGACC
>DATBYX010000452.1:0-2174 GCA_036513475.1 Xanthobacteraceae bacterium
CGGCAACTTACACGTGAAATCGGGTGAGTTGATAAACGAAGCCCCCGGAGGGGCTTCATCCTCTCGGGGGACTCGTAGAGTAAATCTGCTCAAGCCCGCTGGCGGGTTCTATCGTGCGTTGGGAGAGGCAGGTCCAATTCCTTCGCCCACGCGAGGAAAGCTTCTGCCGCCTGCTGGATCTCTTGCTCATTGTGCGCGCGTTCAAGCCGATGCAGCACCTCGTCCCGAGCGTCCACGCCCGGACGCGCCTCGTGCTCGCGCAACAGCGCAATCGCATCGGCCACGGAGCGAATGGTGCGCCCATCCCGGATGTGGAGCTCGCGCTGGAAGAGAAGCTTGGCGGGGTTCCTCATGCACGCGGTAACCTCGGACGGGCACATTGGTTCCGGCCGGTCAGCGGTGCAGCAAGCTCCGCAATACCTCCCCCTGAAAGGATCAGGGCTATCGCATATGGGTTGTCGTCCCGGCCAAGCGAGCCCGGCTCAACCGGGCTCGCGCGAGCCGGGACCCAGTAATCCACGGCCCGCGTGAATGCACGAACCGCTCTGATTACTGGATTCCGGCTCTCGTTCGCCGGGCGAAAGCCCGGCTCGCTCGGCCGGAATGACAGGCAAGGACTTCAGTGGAGCCGCTGCGCCTCCTTGGCCAGTCGTCGGGTCGCCTTCATGCGTTGCACCGAATCCCCGGCGAGATGCGTCCAGATGATGGCATCGCGAACGAGCTTGTCCGCGCGCACATCCATCACGCCGGCAGCAGCGTGCAGCTCCAAATTGAGTTCGGTGACCTCTTGAATGACGTCGGTGGAGAAGTTCATGCATAGGCCCGGATTGGCCGAATGCATCTTGTGATCGTGTTCCCATGCCACACGCATGACGAAAGAGCGCAGCGCTTCCGTGAGAAGGTGCATCCTGTTGAGCTTGAGCTGCACCCCCTGCTGCTCGAACAGGACGCGGGCGCCCTGCTTTCGGGTGTGCGCCAGCCGGAGCGCCATCGCGCAGGCGTCCTCGCAGACGCCGAGAGCATTGGCAGCGAGCTCGAGATCGCCGAACAGATCCCCGCCCGTGCGGTCGCCGGCCTCGTGGGCCTTCATATCCGAGCCGTTTACCGGTCCAACGACATTGGCGTGCGGGACCCGTGCGTTCTCGAAAATCATCTCGCCGTTCTGATAGAAGCGCCAGCCGCTCTTGTTGAACACCTTGCCGATCCGCAGGCCGGGTGTATCGCGCGGCACCAGGAACATGGTGGTCCCCTGCCTGAGCGGGGCATGCGGGTCGGTGCGCGCATCGATGAAGAACAGCTTCCCGACGCTGGCATTGGCGATGAAGCATTTCTCGCCGTTGAGAACCCATTCATCTCCCTTGCGCTCGGCCCGCAGTTTCAGCCCCGCCTTGATATCCTCGGGCGGCGGCAGGCGGTTGTCCGAGCCCGCGCCGGGTTCGCTGATTCCTTTGCCGAGAAGGAATGTATGGTCCTCGAGGAAAGGGGCGAGAAACCGGCGCTTCTGCTCATCGGTGCAGACAGCGGCGATCAGGTGACTCCATTTCCAGCACTGGCTGAACGTCTTCGAGATCGCACTGTCACCCTTGGCAAGCTCCGCCATGACCAGAGCCTGGGTGACGAAATCGGTGCCGTGGCCTCCCCATTCCTTCGGGACGGCCATGGTGCGGAACCCGAGCTTGGAGCCTTTCTTGACGATGTCCCAATCGAAGGTCTCGCGCGGATCGCAGATCGCATCGCGCTCGAGCGAGATCGGGCGGACCTCTTCCTCGGCAAATTTGCGCGCCGTCATCTGCCAGGCGCGCTGCTCGTTGCTCAGCGTGAAATCCATGGAATCGATCCTCACTCTGCGGCGAGCGCCGGCACGGCGGTACGCTGGTATCCGGCGATCGCTTCGGCGACGCGCAGCCTGGTGTCGCTGTTGGGCTCGCTGGAATGCAGGCAGATGCGGGCATCATGCACGTATTTCTGCAGCGGCATGTCACGCATCACGCCCATGGCGCCGAAGCATTCCGCGGCATCTTTCGTGGCCTGGTAGACGGCCTCCGACGCGAATACTTTGGCCATTCTGGCGAGCGGAAGATCCGGCAAGCTCCCGTCTTCAACGGCTGACGGATGGTCGGATGCCCAGGCAGCCTGCCATATCGCGGTGCGCGCGACCTGCAGCCGGATGGCAA
>DATBYX010000453.1:0-15249 GCA_036513475.1 Xanthobacteraceae bacterium
TCGATATCCTTGTCAATAACGCCGGCACTACTATCCGCAAGCAGCCCGAAACCTATACGCTTGCGGAATGGAACAGAGTCATTGATACCAACCTGAACGGTGCATTTCTTTGCGCCCAGGCGGCGTATCCGCACATGAAGAATGGCGGCGGCGGCAAGATGGTCAACATCGGCTCCATGCTTTCGATCTTCGGCGCATCATTTGCAGCCGCCTATGCGGCGAGCAAAGGTGGCATCGTTCAGATGACCAAGGCGCTGGCATGCGCCTGGGCAAAGGACAACATCCAAGTCAATGCGATTTTGCCCGGCTGGATCGATACGCCATTGACGCAATCGGCGCGCAAGGAGGTACCCGGCCTCAATGAACGCGTTCTCGCGCGCACACCTGCGGGGCGCTGGGGTGAGCCGCAGGATTTGGCCGGCGTCGCGGTATTCCTCGCCAGCTCTGCATCTGATTTCATAACCGGAGCTGCGATCCCCGTCGACGGAGGCTATTCGTCGCAAGTGTAATGGCCCGCGGCCACCGGTGAATATGCGCAGACAGGCAATCGTTCAGACACGAACACCGGTGGCCAGGAGTAAGGCTCGCGTTTAGGCCTCCTTGCGTCGCACTGCGCTTATGCTGGTGCGCACTATCCAAGGGGGACCGTTACCCTCGATGTTCAGGTGAGCAAGCGATGATAAAGGTAAGAAGGATCAGATACGCGACATTTGAGACTCCGGATATGGACAAGGCCGTCGGGTACTACACGCAAGTGAATGGATTGATGCTGGAGGCGCGCGTAAAAGACCGTGCGTTCTTGGCCACCGAGATCGGCGAGCTTGCGATCGAGCTGGAGCAAGGACAAAGGGCACGTTGCCTGGGTCTATCGTTCGAAGTCGCTCCGAGCGCAGATCTCGCGGCCATGGGCCGGCTGCTTTCCAATGAGGGGATCCAGAGCGAGCAACGCCGTGACGCCGCCCCCGGCATTCCCAGACTGTTGTCGTTTCGGGATCCGAACGGAACGATAGTCCAGCTTTTTTCCGAATGCAGCCATGCCGGCGGCCACCAGGAAGTATCTGGCGTAGGACCGCTGAAGCTCGGTCATGTCGCTTTCTTTGCGCCCGATCCGGAATCCATTTCGACGTTCTACCAGCATGTGCTGCAGTTTCGAGTGTCCGACTGGATTGATGACTTCTTCGTATTCATGCGCTGCGGTCCGGATCACCATTCAGTGAATTTCCTCAGGGGCGACGTCGTTCGCGTGCATCACTTTGCATTTGAGCTGAACGACTTCCCGCATATGAAAAACGCCTGCGACCTGCTGGCGCGGCGAGGAATTCCTCTTGTCTGGGGCCCGTTGCGATTCGGTCCGGGTCACAATGTAGCCGTCTTTCACAGGAACCAGGACGATCAGCTCGTGGAGTTCTATATCGAGCTCGATCAAATGAAAGACGAGGAGCTTGGCTACTTCGAGCCCCGTCCATGGCACCGCGACAAGCTGCAACGGCCGAAAGTCTGGCGCGGGAACGACTCGATGATCTGGGGTCCACCACCACCGCCCGGCTTCATGTGAGACCGGGTACCGAGGCACGCTTGGCCCTCAACATGCCAACTGCTCCGTCCCAAGCTGCCGTTTTACTATCCGACGATCGTTCGTCGTTGCTGTTTCCGGCTTTGGGTCTTCCGATCAGCATCCGCGGCGTCTCGTTTCGCAATCGCATCGTGCAGGCGCCCATGTGCGCCATGTATGCCAATGCAGATGGCAGTGCGACGCGACAGAACGTCGAGTACTACCGGACCCGCGCAGCGGGCGGGGCGGGGCTGATCATCGTCGAGATCACGTTCACCGACGATGCCGGCAGCCGCGCATTTCACGCACAGCTCGGTGCCCATGACGATCGGATGATCCCCGGGCTGACCGACATCGCGGAGGCGGTGCGCGCGGAAGGCGCCGTGGCCGGCCTCCAGCTCGGGCATTGCGGTGCGCAGCGCGTCGTATCGGAGCCGCCGGCACTCGCTCCGTCGGCTATTGCGTGGGCGCCGGGAAAGCGGGTGCCGATCGAGCTGACGCGTGAGGAGATCGCGCGAATCGTGCAGGACCACAGCGATGCGACACGGCGCGCAGTGCAGGCCGGTTTCCAGTTGCTGGAGCTGCATGCGGCGCATGGGTATTTGGTGAACACATTCCTTTCTCCCGCCACGAACCAGCGAACCGACGAGTATGGCGGCAGCTTCGAGAACCGGCTGCGCTTCCCGCGCGAAGTGATTGCAGCGATGCGGGCAGAGCTCGGGCCGAGGGGGTTGCTGTGCGCGCGACTCAACGGTGACGACCTGCTGCCCGGCGGACTGACGATCAATGAATATTGCAAGATCGCTCCAGCGCTCGTCGAGGCAGGGCTCGACCTCATCCATGTTTCAGCCGGCACCTATCGGGTGATGGAGAAGCGCATCCCGCCCATGTATCTCGCCGGCGAGACCTTCGCCGTATATGCCGGGCCGATACGCCGGGCTGCGAAAGTTCCGACCATCGCCTCCGGCACTATCCACGACCCGGCGGAAGCCAATCGGCTGATTGCCGATGACGAGGCGGACTTCGTATCCCTTGCCCGACCGCTGTTCGCAGATCCGGCGCTTCCGAACAAGCTTCTGCAGAACCGACCGGGTGACGTGTTGCCGTGCATTCGATGCAATACGTGCCTCGCACGCGAGCAGGCAGGCGGGCGTGGCTATTGCGCAGTCAATCCGAAGACCGGGCGGGAATACGAGCCCGTGACGCCGGCATCATCCGTGAAGACGATTGCCGTTATCGGCGCGGGCCCCGCTGGAATCCAATCGGCTCTGTCCGCATCAGAGCGGGGGCACGAGGTCGTCCTGTGGGAACGCGAGAACAGGATCGGCGGCCAGGTGCGGCTTGCCTCGGCGCTCCCGTTCAAGCACACCTTGCCGCGGCTCCTCGCCTACTACGAGACCGCGCTCGAACGCGCCGGTGTCGTCGTTCGCTGTGGAGAGAGCGCGCGGGCCGACACAATCGACGCGGACGTCATCGTGCACGCGGTCGGGCCGACCTGGGACACGCTCGAAGCCCTTACCCGGGAGGCTAAGATTCCCGTTGTAGGCGCCGGCGACGCCCTCCTGCATTTGGACGAGATTGGCGGTCGCATCCTCATTGTAGGAGCAGGACTTGCAGGCGCTGAGCTGGCATGGGCGCTGTCTCTGCGAGAGCGCCAGGTGTTTCTTATAGAACGGGATAACGACTTCGATGAGGACGTTAACCTGATCGCCAAGCTTGTACTGTCGCGCGAGCTCGAGAAATGCGGGGTGCACGTTTACTTCAGCACGCAATTCGTGGGCGCGCGCGGCGATATGGCGACCGTCCTGCACAATGAGATCTCGCGCGAATTGAAAGTCGACGCAATGATCTCGACAATTCGGCGGCCCGTACCATTGCAGGTAGGGGGCAGGCCTGGCGTGCTGAGGCTCGTTGTCGGTGAGGGCCGGGGGACCCGCGGCTTGCTCGATGCGACGTACAGCGGCTACCGCGCAGCGTCGGCCGTCTGACGCGCTGGAGCTACATTGACCCTCAAATACAGGGTGCGACATACTTGAGCCATCACTTGAGGACGATCTCGCGCTAAATTTAGAACCCCCGGAGAGCAGTCGAAACATGAGCCACATCGCGATTACGGCCTACAAGAAAACCTCACGAGCACCTCCCGCACTCGCACTGTCGATCGATGGTGAGATCTACGATTTGGAAGCTGCGCGGAAAGCTGGTGTAAAGCTCGGCGAGGTCAGCTCCGATGACGGACTGCCGGCTCTCCTCGCAAAGTGGTGTGACAATGCCACACTGACGCGAGCCTGCGAGGAGATTACGCAGCTCGCCAGCACCGGCAAGCTTCAGGCTGTCCCCGGTGGCGCCGGTGCTTTGACCGCTCCTTTTCGCCCTGACCGCATATTCTGTGCCGCCGCCAATTACATTGAGCACGCAAACGAGATGGGAAGCGTGCTTGCCGGCAAGTCGGAAAGCAAACCGTACATGTTCATCAAGTTAAGGAACACCGTTATTGGGCCGGGTGAAGCGATCAGGATGCCGCCTGAAACCTCGCAGCTCGACTGGGAAATCGAGCTCGCAGCAGTGATCGGCAGGGGCGGCCGGCGCATCCCGGTTACGCAGGCACTCGAGCATGTCGGCGGCTACGCAATCGTCAACGACATTTCCGCGCGCGACCTCAACGTACGCGGGGACTACCCGTTCAAGTTCGACTGGTTTCAGGGCAAGTGCCACGACACCTTCGCCCCGTTCGGGCCGTGGATCGTGCCGGCCTACGCCGTTCCAGATCCACAAGCGCTGGCGATGGAGCTCAAGGTCAACGAGCAGGTCATGCAGAAGGACAGCACGGCCAACATGATCTGGACCGTGCGCGAGCAGATCGCCTATCTCTCCACGATCGTAACGCTTGAGCCCGGGGACGTGATCGCGACCGGCACGCCGACCGGGGTCGGCATGGCGCGGGGCATATTTCTCAAGGCAGGAGACGCGGTGAGTGCCTCGATCGAGGGCATCGGGACACTGACCAATTCCGTGGTCGCAGAAAAACTCTAAATCGAGGTGGAATGATGAAACGGATCCTGCAACTGATTGGGACGGCCGTCTGCGCCTGCGCACTGGGACTGCCCGCCACGGGATCTGCTCAGGAAAAGATCACCTACAACATGGCGTGGCTGCCCCAAGGCAGCAGCATTGGCACGATCGTGGCTGCCCAGCGTGGCTGGTTCAAGGAAGCTGGCCTCGATGTCAATATCGTGCGCGGTTATGGCGGCGGTCGCACCGCAAACGAGCTCGATCAGGGCCAGTTTGACATCGGATATGTCGATCCGATCAGCTTGGTGTTGAACCGCAACAACGGCGGCAAGATCCGGCTCGTCGGCGCCATCAACACTCAGTGGCCGGGTGGCATCTGTTACGTCGTGAAGCAAGGCCAGAAGAAATCGCTCGACGATATGCGGGGGCTGCAGCTCGGTGGCGGTTCCGCTTCGCCGGTGCACAATGTGGTTCCCGCATGGCTCGAAATGAACGGCAAGCCGCGCGATTTCATCCGACTCGTGCGGCTTGATCCGGCAGTGGTGGACATCTCGCTCATCGAGGGCAAGGTCGATCTGGCGGAATGCTGGCTCGCCAGCAACTGGCCATTGCTGCGCAAACAGGCCAAGGCGGCAGGCGTAGCGCTCGATTGGATCCGCTACAGCGATCTCGGCCTCAATGCCTACGGCAGCGGCTTTGCCGCTCGCGAGGAATACATCAGCAAGAAGCCCGAGCTCGTACGCAATTTCCTCCTCGCATCCTATCGCGGGTTCGATTTCGCGCGCTCCAATCCCGATCAAGGGGCCGACATCGCCGTGCAAATGTTCCCGACGCTCGATCGCGCCGTCGTGCTGGAGCAGATCCGAGAAATAAACGATCTCATCACGGATCCCCAGGTTGCGAGCAAAGGCCTTGGCTATTTGCGTGAGGATCGCATGGGCAGTACCTTGTCGTTCCTCGACAAGGCATTCGATCTGCATGGAAAGATTAAGCTCCTGGACATTTACACCAATGATTTATTGACCAAATAGCGCAGGAGCCGACCCGTGCACGCAGCGAGCAGGGTCAGACCATTTCGCGCTACGCTGGAACGTGTCGCTGTTTTCATCGTGCTCGCGGCCTTGTGGGAGTGGGCGGTCGATATCTTTGCCATCAAGCCCTACCTGCTGCCGGCTCTTTCGAGTGTACTGCGGAGCTTGTGGCACAATCGCATGATGCTGCTCGAGCAGGCGCTGGTCACCGGCGGAGAGATCGTCCTGGGCTATGCGGCCGCCGTTATCGGCGGCGTGCTCATGGCACTTGCGATCTTCACCTGGCCGCTTGCCTACCGCATGTTCTATCCGGTGCTCGTAGTGTTTCAGGGGCTGCCGAAGATCGCGCTTGCGCCTCTCATGATTGTCTGGGTCGGGTATGGCACCTCCTCGAAGGTGCTCATGGCCTTCCTGTTTGCGTTCTTCCCCGTGATGATCACGACCCTGGGAGGCCTTGCCGGTACCCCGGAGCACCTGGTGGAGCATTTCCGGGCAATAAGGGCTTCGCCCTGGACCATGTTCCGCCGCCTGCGGCTGCCCGCCGCGCTGCCTTCGATCATGGATGGGTGCAAGACCGCGATGCCGCTGGCAGTAATCGGCGCCATCGTGGGCGAATTCGTCGGCTCGCAGCGCGGACTTGGGTATTTGATCCTCGAGTCGAATGCGCAGGCACGAACCGATCTCCTCTTCGCCGCGCTGGTTGCAATCTCGTTGCTCGCCGGGCTGCTGTATTGGGCGATCGAGCTGCTCGCAAGGCGGGTGTGGTGGCGGGCATTGTAGGCTCAGCCGACCCATTGGAAGCCACTGTTCGCGTCCTGCGCGTCTCCAAGACCTTCGTGGGTGCAAACGAAGTGCGCGCACTCGACACCATCTCGTTCCACGTGGGGCGCGGCGAGTTCGTCTCGATCATAGGTCCGAGCGGGTGCGGGAAGAGCACGCTGCTGAGAATCGTCGCCGGCCTGATCATGCCCGATCCCGGCGGCACGGTAGAAGTATTTGGTCGTTTGCAGACTGCACCGTCGAACGATATCGGTGTCGTATTCCAGACCCACAACCTGCTGCCGTGGCTCACGGCCGAGGCCAATATCAGGCTTGCAGCCGAGGTCCAGCGAATCGATGCCGGCGAAATCCGCGAGCGGGTAGAAGCCATACTGCCGGTCTTGAAGCTCGAATCGTTCCGCAACTCGTATCCGCATCAGCTGTCCGGCGGCATGCGCCAACGGGCTGCGCTCGGACAGGCGCTCGTTTGCCAGCCCCAACTTCTGCTGCTCGACGAGCCATTTGCCGCGCTCGATGCTCTGACGCGAGATCAGCTCAATGTCGAGTTGCTGCGGCTGTGGCAGGCGATCAGGAAAACCGTGATCCTGGTCACGCACTCGATTGCGGAGGCGGTCTTTTTGGCCGACCGCGTGCTGGTGATGTCCGATCGGCCGGGACAGGTGATCCAGGACCTGCGCGTCGATCTCCCGCGACCACGTGATCCGAGCAGCACAAAGAGCCGCCCCGACTTCAGCCGGTACGTCGTCCACCTCGGAACCCTGATGGGTCTGGCCTGAAACCCAGAATTGCCGATAACTCATCCGCGAAAACCGCTGGCCAGGAGATAAAGCTCCGCAGATTCGGCGCGACTGGCCGGCGGTTTGATGTGCCTCACAACGGCGAAATCGCGCTTGAGCACCGCGAGCAGTGCCGCCTCGGTGCCGCCTTGCAGAACCTTGCATAGAAATGCTCCGCCGGGGGCCAACACTTCACACGCGAACTCAGCCGCCGCCTCGGCGAGCGCCATGATCTTCAGATGATCGGTCTTGCTGTGGCCTGTGGTGTTCGCCGCCATATCGGAGAGAACCACGTCCGCAGGGCCCGCGAGGAGTGATTTGATCGTCCGCGGTGCATCAGGGTCGAGGAAGTCCAGGCGCAGGGACTCGACCCCCGAAATCGCGGCCACATCGAGCACATCGACCGCGATCACGCGCCCCCTGCCCTGCGTCGCTCCCACGCGTTGGGCCGCGACTTGACTCCAGCTCCCGGGCGCCGCACCCAAGTCAACGACCCGCCCGCCTGGTCTGAGCACGTGCTGCTTGTCGTCGATTTGCATGAGCTTGAACGCAGCGCGGGCGCGCAAACCCTCTCGGCGCGCGCGTGCGACGTAAGGATCGGTGTGCTGGCGCTCAAGCCAGAGCCTGGAAGAGAGCGTACGACCGGAGGTGATCTTCCGCGACGCCTTGCGGCGCGTGCTACTCACGTTTCCGCTGCCTGCTGCCGGGGGACACTCCCGCCGTCGTCCTCATCCCAGCTCTCGTCGGATCCGCCCCATACGCGGTCCTCCCGCATCATCTGCACCAGCATGCCTTCACGCAGTCCGCGGTCCGCAACCCGCAGCCGACGGCACGGAAATGCGCTGCGGATCGCATCGAGAATCGCGCAGCCCGCCAGCACGAGATCG
Organism: Xanthobacteraceae bacterium; assembly: GCA_036513475.1. Classification (GTDB taxonomy): domain Bacteria; phylum Pseudomonadota; class Alphaproteobacteria; order Rhizobiales; family Xanthobacteraceae; genus VAZQ01. The sequence continues at coordinate 8,039 of DATBYX010000453.1, forward strand.
GCGCGTTCGGCGCCGATGCAGGGATTGGCCACGCGGTCCTCGTAGCTCATGGCAAGCAGCCGCTGGATGACGCGGGTTGCCTCGTCGTTGCCCATCCAGCAGCCGTCCACCCGACGCCGCTCGTAGCGACGCAGCTCCAGGTGCACGCCTGCAATCGTGGTCACGGTCCCCGACGTGCCCAGGAGATGCGTATGCCCGGAGCCAATCCCGCCATGCTCGGCCACGAACCGGCTGACGAACGTCGTCACCTCCGCGATCATGGCCGCATAAATCTCGGGGGTGACGACGTGCCCCCCATGGCGCTCGGCCAGCGTGACCACGCCTAGCGGCAGCGAGATCCACGCTCTGATCTTCGGCAGCGGGGGACCTCGCCGACATGGCGGAGATCGATCGAGGCGAACCAGCTCCGAGGAGCCGCCGCCGATGTCGAACAGGATCACTCCGTCGGCATAAGGATCGATGAGCGGCGTGCAGCCGGTCGCGGCAAGGGTCGCTTCGGTCTGCCGGTCGATGACTTCGAGATCCAGCCCCACCTTCTCGGCAATGCGCGCACGGAACTCGACGCTGTTTTCCGCCGCGCGGCACGCTTCCGTCGCGATCAGGCGGGCGCGGGACACCCCGCGGTTGCGCATCTTGTCTCGGCAGACCGCAAGCGCGTCCACCGCGCGCTCGATCGCAGCTTCGCTAATGCGCCCTGAGTGCGAAACGCCCTCACCCAAGCGAATGATGCGGGAGAACGCATCTATGACGCGAAAGCTGTCTCCGGCAGGTCGCGCTACCAAAAGCCGGCAGTTGTTGGTGCCGAGATCCAGCGCGGCATAGGTCGGCCCTGCATGGTCCGGCGCGCCCCGACCTGGCCGACCGCCGCGGCCGTGATCGAGGCTGCCGGTTGCCCGGCCCTCGTCCGTCATCGAACGTCCTTCCTTCCGCGCCGAAGCCTCATGCGGCTCGACGGCAGCGGTATGTCCAAATTTACGATCGAGTCGAATGTATCACGCCGGATCCGCGCGTAACAGATCCGCTTAGAGGGCATGCCCGCAGGCGATATCCTTGTAGCCCCGGTCTCCGTCCTATATGCAGAATTGCTTCGCGACTGCCTATACCATCCACTCATCCAATTCCAGCATGGCCATGCGAAGTTTCCATCCCAACCGCGCTGATTTGATCAGATGAACGTGCACGACGATCCACACAGTCTCGCGCTGATGAAGTTCGGCATCGGGCAACCGGTGCCGCGTACCGAGGACCCGGTCCTGGTGCGCGGCAGGGGGTGCTATACCGATGACCTCAAGCTCGCCGGCGAAGCGTATGCAGTGATGGTGCGGAGCCGCATCGCGCATGGCATCATCAAGAGGATCGACACGTCGGCCGCGCGCCAGATGCCCGGCGTGCTTGGCGCCTATACCGGCGCCGACCTCGCTGAATACGGCACGTTGAAATGTATCGTGCCGTTCAAGAATCGTGACGGCACGCCGATGCGGATGCCGCCACGCCCGGCGCTTCCGACCGACAAGGTCCGCTTCGTCGGCGACCCGGTCGCCTTCGTCGTTGCCGAGACGCCGTTGCAGGCAAAGGACGCCGCCGAAGCCGTCGAGATCGACATCGAGCCCCTGCCCGCGGTCACAACCCCGAAGGCGGCAGCAGCGACCGATGCGCCACTGCTGCACGAGGAAGCGCCCGGAAACATTGCGCTTGATTATCACTACGGCGATGCCGATGCGGTTGCCGCGGCCTTTGCGAAGGCCGCACACATCACCAGGGTCAAGCTCATCAACAGCCGCGTGGTGGTCAATGCCATGGAGCCGCGCGCGGCGCTGGCCACCTACGATGCGGCGAGCGGGCGCTACACGCTGCATGTGCCCACTCAAGGCGTGTTCGGCATGCGGGGCAACATTGCGGAAATTCTCAAAGTCGAGCCGAAGCAGGTTCGCATCTTGACCGGACACGTCGGCGGCTCGTTTGGCATGAAGGCTGCTCCATTTCCGGAATATGTTTGCGTGCTGCACGCAGCGCGCATGCTCGGCCGTCCGGTCAAATGGACCGACGAGCGCTCCGGAAGCTTCGTCTCGGACAGCCATGGTCGCGATCACGAGGTCAGCGCCGAGCTCGCGCTTGATGCCGACGGCAGCTTCCTGGCGGTGCGTCTCACCAGCTTGGCAAACTTCGGCGCTTTTCTCTCGCAAGTCGCGCCCATGCCCTCGACGCTCAACGCGGTGCGAAACGTGCAGAGCCTCTATCGCACTCCGTTGCTCGAGGTCTCGACCAAGTGTGTGTTCACCAATACGACGCACGTATCTGCCTATCGCGGCGCCGGCCGTCCCGAGGGCAACTACTACATGGAGCGGCTGATCGATGTCGCCGCCGATGAGATGGAGATCGATCGCATCGAGCTGCGGCGACGCAATCAGATCAAGCCGCGGGAGCTCCCGCGCAAGATGGCGTCAGGGAGCATCTATGACAGCGGCGACTTCCCCGCGGTTCTCAAGCATGCGCTCGATGTGGCGGAGGTGAAGGAGTTTCCGCGCAGGAAACGCGAAAGCCGCAAGCGCGGGAAGCTGCGAGGGCTCGGCATCGGCAGCTATCTGGAATGTACGGCTCCCCCGAGCAAGGAAATGGGCGGCATCCGATTCGAGCAGGACGGGACTGTGACCATCATTACCGGAACGCTCGATTACGGCCAGGGGCACGCCGCACCATTTGCACAGGTGCTGAGCGAGAATCTCGGCATTCCGTTCGAGCGCATTCGGCTGCTGCAGGGCGACAGCGATGAGCTGCTTGCGGGCGGGGGCACCGGCGGCTCGAAATCGATCATGCACAGCGGGACCGCGATCGTCGAAGCTGCGGGAAAGGTGATCGAGCAGGGCAAGCAGATCGCCTCACACGTACTCGAGGCCGCGGTCAGCGATATCGAGTTTGCCCAGGGTCGCTTCGTGATTGCCGGGACCGACCGCTCCGTCGGGATTATGGAGCTTGCGGAGAAGCTGCGCTCCGGGATCAATCTGCCCGAAGGTACGCCCTCGACCCTTGACGTGCGCCACGTGAGCGAGGGCCCCGGAGGCGCCACCTTCCCCAATGGTTGTCATATCTGCGAAGTCGAGCTCGATCCCGACACCGGCATCATCGAGGTCGTGAAATATGTTTCCGTGAACGACTTCGGCACCGTGATCAATCCAACGATCGTGGAAGGCCAGCTGCACGGCGGGGTCATACAAGGAGTGGGCCAGGCAGTGATGGAGATGACGGCCTATGACGAGGACGGCCAACTGCTGACCGGCTCATTCATGGACTATGCGCTTCCGCGCGCCGCCGATAGCCCGCAAGTCGTCGTCGTCCATCACCCCGTACCGGCCACAACCAACGTACTCGGGGTCAAAGGCTGCGGCGAAGCGGGTTGCGCGGGCTCGCTGACATCCGTGATGAATGCGATTGCGGATGCGCTCTCCGAGTTCGGCATCCGTCATTTGGATATGCCGGCCACGCCCTATCGGGTCTGGCGCGCCATCCAGGAGGCCCGCGCCGCCCACGCGGCGTAATGCACAGGCGGCGCCGCAATATTTTCGGGGCGCGGGTTTGACCCAGACCACGAAGGTAGGGAACGGCGCAAGTGTGCGCTTTACCCATCCCGAATTTCGTGATGTCAGCTTTCGCCACCTTCGGAAATACGCTGGCATAGCCGCACGGCAGCCATGGGCCCAAAAGCGTAAATCATGCCCTGCAGTCAGGGCGGCGCATGAATATTCCAATCTTGTTCTGCGAAGTCTGGTAGTGTTCCGTCCCAAACTTTGACCCACCTTACCGGCCGGGATTTGATCAGATGCGGCGACGGGATTTCATCACCCTTCTCGGCGGCGCAGCCGCCGCCGCGTGGCCACTCGCCGCGCGCACGCAGGAGGGCGAGCGCATGCGGCGCATGGGCGTGCTCATGAATTCGCCCAAGGACGATTCGGAAGGGCAGGCCCGCTTCGAAGCGTTCTTGCAGGGACTGCAGCAATTGGGCTGGACCGACGGTCGCAACGTGCGGATCGACATCCGTTGGGGCGCGGCGACCGATATCGACAGACATCGCAAACACGCCGCGGAATTGGTCGCGCTAGCGCCGGATGTCATCCTGGCCACTACCACGCCTTCCACGGCGGTGTTGCAACAGGCCACCCGCACTATCCCGATGGTGTTCGCGATGGCCGTCGATCCGGTCGGCAGCGGCCTCGTCGAAAGCCTGGCGCGGCCGGGCGGCAACACCACAGGCTTCATGCAGTTCGAATACAGTTTGAGCGGGAAATGGCTCGAACTGCTCAAGCAGATCGCACCGGGCGTGACGCGAGCGGCTGTCTTTCGTGATCCCGCGAACCCTTCCGGGATCGGCCAGTTCGCTGTAATCCAGGCCATGGCGCCGCCGCTCGGCATGGAAGTCATCCCGGTCAATGTGCGCGACGCCGCCGAGATCGAGCGTGCCATCGCGGCTTTCGCACGCTCCGCGAATGGCGGTTTGGTCGCAACCGGCGGGCAGGCGTCGGCTCATCGCGAGTTGATTTTCAAGCTTGCGGCGAGGCACCGATTGCCCGCGGTCTATCCCTACCGTTACTATGTCACCGGCGGCGGCCTGATCTCCTATGGGCCCGATGTGCCCGGCCTGTTCCGGCAAGCTGCCGGCTACGTCGACCGCATCCTCAAGGGCGAGAAACCCGCCGATCTGCCGGTGCAGGCGCCGGTGAAGTACGAACTGGCGATCAACCTCAAGGCCGCCAAGGCGATCGGGCTCGACGTGCCGGCGAGCGTGCTCGTGCGCGCCGACGAGGTGATCGAATAAGATGGGCGGCATGTCCGCTCCGGGTCAAAAGCCGAATAGCACTTGAGGACGGGGACTTCCGGTCCTGCCAACTGCAGACATGTAGGCACGAACGCGATTGCTTCGTCAGCTCGCCTACCCTGTTAAATCGAATGCACTTAACCCAAGGTTAGATCGAGTTTTTCAACAACTCGATTCTACCTACCCATGGCACTAATTACGATCGCCTCCGCCGAGCGCAGTGGCGCTTAGTGCTATCGGTGCGCCGCGCGCCCGCATGTCACTGCGCTCATGCGGGCTACGAGGCTGCAGCCCCGCCTATGCTCAAGCCACCGCTGCGGCGACCGCCCGGCGAGCAAGCACGCCGACGAGGTGAGCGCGGTACTCGGCGCTGCCGTGGATGTCGCTCGCCATTCCGTCCGCCGGCACCGTCATTCCTTCCAGCGATTTGGGGCCGAAGCGCTTCTTGAGCGCCTCCTCGAAAGAGGGGACCCGGAACACGCCGTTGGCACCTGCGCCGGTCACGGCCACGCGTATCTCGGAGCTGCGCTTGGACACAAAGACTCCGACCAGAGCAAAGCGAGACGCGGGGTTGGGAAATTTCACATAGCCCGCCTTGCTTGGCTTCGGGAACTGCACCTTGGTGATGATCTCGTCGGGCTCGAGTGAGGTTTCGAACAGCCCCTTGAAGAACTCGTCGGCATGGATGCGGCGTTTATTGGTGATGATGGTCGCTCCAAGGCCAAGCACCCCGGCTGGATAATCCGCGTTGGGATCGTTGTTCGCGATCGAGCCGCCGAGCGTGCCCCGGTGCCGGACTGCCGGGTCCCCGATCTTGCCCGCGAGCTCGGCCAGCGCCGGAATGCTTTCTTTGAGCACGGCAGAGGTGGCGACATCGACGTGGGGCGTCATGGCGCCGATGGTCAGGGTACGGCCGCTCATCTCAATTCCGCTCAGGCCCTCGATCTTCGAGAGATCGACAAGATGCTTCGGCCCGGCGAGCCGCAGCTTCATGGTCGGGATCAGGGTGTGACCGCCGGCGAGAACCTTTGCTTCCTCCTCCTTGGCGAGCAGGCTGGCCGCCTGCCTCACGGTCGTTGGCCGATGCTGGCTGAATGCGTACATGGTGATCTCCTATATCGCTGCTCGCGCGTGACTGACCTTCTGCAATGAGCGCCATACCGTCTGTGCGGTGGCAGGCATGGACAATTCCTCGGTGCCGATCGCATCGGTAAGGGCATTGATCACGGCAGCAGGCGCGGCAATCGCGCCCGCCTCGCCGCAGCCCTTGATGCCGAGGGGATTTCCCGGCGATTTGGTCTCCGTCGTCTCGACCTTCAGCGCCGGCAGATCCTGTGCGCGCGGCACGCAATAGTCCATCAGTGACCCGGTGACGAGTTGACCATCCCGGTCATAGACCGTGCGTTCCAGCAATGCTTGACCTATGCCCTGCGCAATCCCGCCGTGGACCTGGCCTTCAACGATCATCGGGTTGATGACCGTGCCAAAATCATCAACCGCGGTCCATGCGACGATCTCGCTTTCTCCGGTCTGCGGATCGACCTCGACCTCGCAGACATGGCAGCCAGCCGGGAAGGTGAAGTTGGTCGGATCATAGAACGCACCCTCCTTGAGCCCAGGCTCCAAGTCCTGCCCGGCAAATCTGTGCGCGGTATAGGCGCCGAGCGCGACTTCGCCAAAGCCCACGGACTTGTCGGTGCCCCCGACGGTGAACTTGCCGTCCTGAAATACGATATCGCCCTCGGCGGCTTCGAGGAGATGCGCGGCGACCTTTTTCGCCTTCACTTCGATCTTGTCGAGCGCCTTGACGATCGCGGAAATGCCGACCGCACCGGACCGGGACCCGTAGGTGCCCATACCGAACTGCACCTTGTCCGTGTCCCCATGGACCACGCTCACGTTCCCGATCGGAATGCCCAGCCGCTCTGAAACCACCTGCGCGAAGGTTGTCTCGTGGCCTTGGCCGTGCTGATGACAGCCCGTCAGCACTTCCACGCTGCCCGTGGGATTGACACGTATCTCTGCAGATTCCCACAGTCCTACGCCGCATCCCAGCGAACCCACCGCCTGACTTGGCGCGATCCCGCACGCTTCGATGTAAGTCGAGAAACCAATTCCGCGCATCTTGCCGCGGGCCTCGGCGTCGCGCTTGCGCTTTCCCACTCCGGCAAGATCGGCGGCTTCCAGCGCCCGCTTGAGCGAGGCGTGATAGTCGCCGGCGTCGTAGCTCATGATGACAGGAGTCTGATGCGGGAAATGGTCGATGAAGTTCTTCTTGCGCAGATCGACGGGATCGATGCCCATCTGCCGCGCGGCGACTTCCACCAGCCGCTCGACCACGAAAGTGGCCTCCGGGCGCCCCGCCCCGCGGTAGGCGTCAACCGGGGCCGTATTTGTATAGACA
>DATBYX010000454.1:0-6045 GCA_036513475.1 Xanthobacteraceae bacterium
GCGAGTTGCTGCACCTCTTCCGCGGAAACAGCAAAAACATATTCATTGAGGTAGCACTGCTGCGCCAGAGCGCAGAGGAAACCGAGCTCGGCCTGCGCATCGGCGCCTTCTGCGCCGGCCGCAAGGGCTGTTGCCAACAGCACCGCCCGTGCATTGGTGAGAAAGCGCTCGATCGCAACGTCTTGCACGGGTGCTGCTTGCAGCAGCGCGCGGAGCAATGGGCTGCCGGACACGGCCGCAAGCTCCTCCGCAGAACCCAACTCAGTCTGGCCCAAGCGCCGGGGCCATGCCGCCGCCGCGCGCGCAATGCACGCATCCGCCGGACCTGACCTGATGAGCATCGCCGCGAGCCCTGCAATCTCACTCGGGCGCGTCCACCCTTCCGCGAGCGCGCGGGTTATCAGACGAGCAAGATCGTCACGGACGGCGCGATCTGAGGGGACGGACGGCAAGCGCGCAGCGCATTGCAAAAAGAAGGCCCTGCTCTCCTGCGTTTCAGCGACGGCCAAGCCGCGGTGGGACAGCGCGAAGGCCCTCGCAAGATCGCCTTGCGCCAGCAGCGTGCGGCCGAGATTGCGATAGACCTCGACCAGCTGCGGCTTGAGGGCAAGCGCCCGCCAATAATGCGCTGCGGCTTCATCGCCTCGGCCGAGGGCAGCGAGAGCAACGCCGAGATTGCTATGGGCTTCGGCGGACTCTGGCCGTGCCGCCACCACGCGCCGGTAACGCGCCACGGCTTCCTCAAATTGGCCTTCGCGCAGCAGTACGTTGCCGAGCCCATAGTGCCCCTCCACCAATGCGGGATCGCTGGTGAGCGCACGCTCGAAGCTGGCCCGAGCCTCGCCGTTCCTGCCTTGATCCGCGAGCACATCGCCGAGGCTCGCATGGGCCTTGGCATAGTCGCTGCGCAGCATGATCGCCTGTCGCAAATGGGCGCCGGCGTCATGGAGACGCCCACATGCACGCAGGGCCTGCGCGAGATTGAAGTGACATTCCGAGGAGCGCGCATCGGCAGCAAGCGCGCGGCCAAACAACTCGATCGCCTGCGCGTGACGAGCGGCTCGCAGCGCCATGATGCCGAGCAGGTGCAGGCTGTCGAAATGCCCGGGATCGAAGCTCAGCACGTCATGGCAGAGGCGCTCGGCTTCCTGCGTCTGCCCGGCGCGAAATTGCCGGAAGGCCGCGCCGAACATCTGGGTGCCGGGCGAGGAGCCGAGTGCGCCCGGTGCGGACGCACCGGCGCTGCGCCCCTGCTTCTGGCCCTGTTTCTTGGCCGCGCGTCGTTCCTTGCGATTCATGACAGCCGGCGCGTTGTTTTGGAATACCGGCACGCGCGATCATCGCACATCCCCTTACACCCTCTCCTCGATCACGCTCGCGCGCACGTCGTCCTCAATGAGCCGCCAGATGTGATCGACGTAGCGCACGAACTGCGGGGTGCGCTTGATCGCGAGCTGGCGCGGACGCGGCAACTCGATCACCACATTCTCGCGTACCCGCCCAGGCCTGCGCGCAAATACCAGCACGCGGTCGGCGAGAAACACGGCTTCGTCGATCTGATGCGTGACGAACAGCACGGTCTTGCGCCCCTCGTCCCAGATGCGCATCAGCTCGGTCTGCATGATCTCGCGGGTTTGCGCATCGAGGGACGAGAACGGCTCGTCCATCAGCAGCACTTGTGGATCGATCGCCAAAGCGCGTGCGAGATTGACGCGCTGGCGCATGCCGCCGGAAAGTTGGCGCGGATGGTACTGCTCGAATCCTTCGAGCCCGACGAGCTTGAGAAGCTCCATTGTGCGCCGGCGTTCTGCCGGCCCGACTTGTCCTGCAATCTCGCGTCCGATGATCGCATTGGCGAAGACGGAGCGCCACGGCAAGAGATTATCGCTCTGGAACACGAAGCCGCGATCACCCCCCGGCTCACGCACCACGCGGTCATCGAGCAGCACTTCGCCCGAGCTTGCCGGCTCCAGTCCCGCCACGATCCGCAGGAACGTGGTCTTGCCGCATCCGGAGGGTCCTACCAGGCAAATGAATTCCCCCCGCTCGACCGAGACGTCGATCCGGCGCAGCACGTCGAGATCGCCGAACGATTTTCCCAGGCCCGAGATCACAAGCTTCGGCGCCATGCTGCAGTCTCAATCTCTGGTCCACGGCACGAGCTTGCCTTCGAGCCAAGTAAATCCCGCCGTCATCACGATGCCGGCAACGGCGAGGACGATCACCCCGGCAAAGAGCTCCGGCATGTTGAACGCGTCAGCCGACTGGCTGATCAGGCGCCCGAGTCCTGCCCGCGAGCCGAACAGCTCCGCGACCACCACGCCGATAAGCCCCCGCCCTATTCCGAGCTTGAGCCCGGCGAGAATGAAAGGCATGGCGGAAGGGAGCGACACCTTGAAGAAGATCTGCCGCGACGAGGCGCCAAACGAACGCAGCATCTCGATCAGGCGCTCGCTGGTCGTGCGCAACCCCGCCTCGGTGTTGATGGTCACCGGGAACAGCACGAGGAAGATCACCACCAGCACCTTCGACCAGATGCCGATCCCGAGCCAAAGAATGAACAAAGGGGCAAGCGCAATGGTCGGGGTCGCGTACAGACCTGAAATCCACGGCTGCAACGCGCGCTTGGCCGTAGCGCTGTTGGCCATTGCAAAGCCGAGAACGATCCCGATCGCGCTGGCAATGACGTAGCCGATTGCAAACTCGATGGCGCTGATGGCGAGATGCCGCTGCATCTCCCCGCTCATCGTCAACGCATAGATCGCCTGCAGGATCTGAGACGGCGCGGCAAGGAAAAGCGGATTCGCGACGAGCAGGCGGCTCACCAGCTCCCACAGGAGGAGACCGCCCAGCACCGAGAGCACCCCGGCGAATTGCCGCAGTCGGTCCCCCCGCAAGATGCGCGTGAGCGCCTGCGCCTCGGTGGCTTCGGCGGACCCCACTGCATCCTCCGTCGAGGCGCTCACCAGTGCAGTGTTTCCAAAATTCGAATGATATGCGGCGTCATTCCGGGGCGCGCGCTTTTGCGCGCGAGCCCGGAATCCATAAGCCCAGGCCTCGCGGCTGATGCGCCCATCGTAACGGCACCGGCAGTGGTTATGGATTCCGGGCTCGCCGCTGCGCGACGCCCCGGAATGACGGAACCGGTTGGCTGGACGATGTATCGCTCCATCAGATACTTCTCGCGGGAATACACCCTAATCGCCGAGCTGGCTCACGCCAGGGAGCACGAGACGAGTCACATCGATGTTCTCGGAAAGGTCTCCGAGACTCACCATGGCCTTGGCCAGGCTCGTGAGCTTGGACTTCGAGACCCTTCCGGTCGGCTCGAAAAAATGCCCCTTGCGCATGAAATCGTAGGCCTTCTCGACGTCTTCCTGCTTGAGCTTGCTTCCCGCAGCAAGAATCGCAACCGCCTCGCTGCGATTGCGATCGTCTTCAAACCAGGCAATGCTCTTGATATGCGCAGCCAATATTCGCTGCAGCAACGCCTTGTGCTCGTTCGCCCAGCGAACGTTGACCACAATACCCGAGAAGGGGAGATCATTGACATAGTCGGTGGTCAATCCGAGAGTGTTGAATCCAGCCGCCTCGGTTTGGAAGTTGAACGGAGGCAACAGGATCGCGGCATCGACGGCCCCCGCCAGAAGCGCGGATGCACGCGCAACGGTGGCGCCGGCAAACATCATATCGAACTCGCCCGGCTTCACTCCGTTAGGCTCGAGCATGCGCTCCACATAGATGCGCGTGATGTCCTTTGGTCCGCCGAGGGAAATGACCTTGCCCTTGAGCTCCGCGAGAGTCTTGATGCTCGGCTTCGCCAGCAAGGCATAGGGCGGCGCCTGGATCTCGACCCGCACGATCGCGATGGGCGCTCCCATGCCGATCGCGCGCATGGGATCCACCAGCCCCGTCGATATGGAGACGTCGAGCGAACCGGAGGTGATTTGCTGCACCATTTGCGCGCTCGATTGCGCATAGAGAACGTCCAGATCGAGGTCCTCGGCAGCGAAGAATCCCTTGCTGATCCCGATCAGGACCGGCCAGAAATTGGCGGAAGGCTGTCCCACGGTCCCAACCGTTATCCCCTCTGCCGCCTCGGCCGGCGGCGAGACCGGCATTACCGTACCGATCAGCAATGCTCCCAGGAGGGCGCGCGGGAAAGCATGCATCATCGTCCTCCTATGCCTTTACCTGCGCGCGGTAGTGCCGGGCAATTTCGCTTCCCGTGGCACGCCAGACCCGAGGGTGGCGGCAGACGTAGGCGAGCGCCGCGTCGAAAGCGTCGATGCGATATGGCACGCCGGTGAGATACGGGTGCAGCGCGATTGCCATGACGCGGCCGGATTCCGCGCCTTCGCGATAAAGCACGTCGAACTGACGGCAGATCATGTCACGGAATTCATCGGCGGTGCGGTGAGCACGCTCGAACACCGGCTTGTCGTTGATCTCATGGCTGTAGGGAACGTTGAGAATTTCGCGCCCCCCGTCGAGGTGCATCACATAGGGTTGGTCGTCGTTGGTCCAATCGCACACATATTCGCAGCCCTCCGCGGCAAGAATATCCAGCGTGTCCCAGGTCTCCTGCAGGCCCGAGCCCAGCCAGCCGACCGGTCGCGCGCCGCTCGCCTTTTCGATTGCTGCGAGCGTCCGATGGACGATGCCTTTTTCCTCTCCGGGTGGCGCCTCATTGAGCCGGCGCGTGTTGCTCTCGCAATGACCCATCCACTCCCAGCCGCGTTTATTGCCCTGTTCGATGATCTGCGGGTGATGTGCGCAGACATCGCTGTTCAGGGCGACCGTGGCGCGAACGCCATAGCGCTCGAGCACCTGCATGAGCCGAAACACGCCGATGCGGTTGCCGTAGTCGCGCACCGACCACGATGGAACATCCGGCACCGGGGTGCCGGGCCCGCCGGAGCCTGCCGGCACTTTCTCCATCAGGGAGAAGAACTCGATATTGGGAATGACCCAGAGCGCGACATGGGCGCCACCCGGCCAGATCAGGCGTGGGCGCTCGATGATGGGCGAGTAGGAAAAGGGCCCGTACGGCGCAGGCTTCATGTGTTGCTCAGCTCGCCTTCTTGACCGTTATCCTCCCGAGATGCGCGAGCACATCCGACACGTGCATGACGTCGCAGTATTTGTGATGCATGTCGAAGAGGTTCACCTTGTGGGAGAGCAGGCTGCGATCGAAGCAGCACTCCTCGACCAGCACCACATGATAGCCATGGGAGTAGGCGTCGACTGCTGTCGCGCGCACACAGCCGGAAGTGCTTTCGCCACAGATGATGAGCGTCTGCACGCCAAGCTGGGTGAGATGCGCGACGAGCGGCGTGCCGAAGAACACGCTCGCACGCTGCTTGGTGATTATGACGTCGTGGGGCTGCGGCTTGAATTCCGCCCGAATAGCGAAGTCCGCCGGATCGAGCGGCGGCTTGTTGCGCTTGGTCGCGGTGACCAGGGTGGGGCGGCTCTCCGCGCGCACGTCGCTGGTTGAGTAGAAAATCGGAAGACCGGCAGCGCGCGCTGCGGCGAACAGCTGCCTGGTGGGCTCGATCGCCGCATAAGCATATTCGCCGCAGCTGCTGGGATAGGTCTTCGCGAGCTCGGCCGGCGGACGAGCGCCACCACGATAGACGAGCTCGTAGAGGTCGACTGCGAGCACCGCGGGGCTCGCACCCACGAAGATCTTGCGCTTATAGGCGGAGTAGATCTGCAACACCTCGGGGGTGACGATATCCTTCCAGCAATGATCCTCGAACTCGTCGATCATGAAAGCCGCTCCTGCTTGGGACGTGGGCCAGCCGCGCGAATCTAACCGGATGCGCAGCCGGTGTACATCGACACGGGCGGCCCGAACGCCGGACATCTTCGTAGGGGCGACGCACTGCGTAGCCCGCAACCCGCACGGCCTCGTAAACAGAGAGGGGCGAGGCATGCCTCGCCCCTACGAAACTCGCAACTGTGGCGCGGGAGTTACAGAAGGAGAGCCGGAGACTTGGCATAGTGGACCGGCTTGCGGGCCTTGACGGCACCGCAAGC
>DATBYX010000455.1:0-2302 GCA_036513475.1 Xanthobacteraceae bacterium
TTGGTAGGTCCGCGCGATACCAGCCCGCGCAATCGCGTGGACGGACATGTGCGTGATGTCGCGATCTCCCAGCCGGACATGACCCTGATCCGGGCGATAGAACCCGCATATCAGATTGAGCAGCGTGCTCTTGCCCGCCCCATTAGGTCCGATGATGCTGGTGATCTCGCCGCTCTTCGCTTCGAAGCTCACATCATGCACGGCGCGCACGCCGCCAAAATGCACCGACAGTCCCGTGGCCAAGAGGCCGGCCCCCGTGGACGCATGGGAAAAGTAGCCGAGCACGTCTCGCTTGGGCGCTACGAGTTTACCCGGGCGAGATTGCGCGAGGAAAGGCATAACGAGCCCCACGAGACCACCGGGTGCGAGGCGCAGCACGAGCAACAGCAGCAGGCCAACAAACAGAAGACGATATTGCGCGAGAGAAGAGAGCATCTCGGGAAGCAGCACGACCACGAGCGCTCCGACCAAGGGTCCGAGCAGCCGGTCGGCACCGCCGATCATGACGACAAGCAGAAAGAGTATCGATTGCAGGAAAGGAAAGGATTCGGGGCTGATGAAGCTCGTCAGTGGTGCGAATATCCCGCCGGCAAAGCCGGCAGCGATGGCGGAAAGAGCGAAAGCGGTGGCGCGGATCACGGTCGGATCAAGTCCGATCGCCTGGCTCGCCACTTCCGAGTCGCGCACGGCGCGCATGGCCTTGCCCCAAGCGCTCTCGCTCAGCCGCGCGTAGAGAAAAAGCGACGCGTTGGTGCAAGCGAGGACAAAGAAAGCCATCTCGCGTTCCGAGAAGGCAAATCCCGCCACGCTCGGCATCGGAATGCCCAAAAGGCCATTCCAGCCGCCGGTGACGCCGCTCCATTCCGCCGCGCCTTGCTCCACCACAAATCCGAACGCGATGGTCACCATGGCGAGATAAGGTCCGCGCACACGGAGCGCGGGGAGCGCAAGCACAAGCCCGGCAGCGCCTGCAACAAGTGCCGCCAAAGGTAAAGCCGCCCACACCGTCCAATCGAGCGCCGTCGTGAGAATCCCCACCACGTACGCCCCGATGGCATAGAATGCCGCGTGGCCAAGCGAGATCTGGCCGGACATTCCGACCAGCACATTGAGACCAACGCCCACGATCGTGGTCAGCCCGACGAGCGCGATCACGTAGAGCTGGTACCCGTTGGCGCGGGTAATGAACAAGCAAATGCCGGCGAGAAGCACGCCGCCGACGATCGCGCCGGCGGGCTTCATACCTTCTTGACCTCGGCTCGGCCGAACAGCCCGTTCGGCCGCAATGCGAGAGCGAGGATGACGAGGGTGAAGGTGGTGATCTGGCTATAGGTCGATCCGGCGAGCGCAATGATCAACGCTTCGGCGACGCCATAGATCAGTCCGGCAAGCACCACGCCCCACGCATTTCCGATCCCGCCCAGGATGGCAACCGCGAATGCCTTGATCCCGAACAGGGTGCCCATGGTCGACGATATCGTGAACAGCGGAGCCACCATGATCCCCGCGATCCCGGCGAGAAAACCGGAAAGCGCGAACGACAGCATGACGACCTGCTCGACGTCGATGCCCATGAGCCGCGCGGCGTCGCGGTTCTGCACCACCGCCAGCAGGGCCTTGCCGTACTGGAAACGCTGGAAAAAGATTTGCAGCGCCGCCGCAAGCAGCAGGCCAACGGCAGGAATCAACAGCTGCAAGACCTGAATCTTGATCCCTGCAAGAACGATGGAGTTGCTTGTGAGGAGGCCCGCCGGCATGCCGCGCGGGTCCTTGCCAAACGTGAACAGCACCACGTTCTCGAGCACGATTCCAAGCGCGACTGTTGCCATGAGCCAGGCATTCGAGTTGCGCCGAACGAACGGGCGAACGGCGATGATCTCGACCATGGCGCCCCACAGCGCGCACAGCGCCAGTGCGGCAAGCACGGCTATCGTGAGCGGCCAGTGCAAGGTGATCCAGAAACTGAAACACAGGACTGCGCCGAGCATCATCGCGCTGCCCTGCGCGAAGTTCACCGCGTTCGACACTGCATAAGTGACATGGAAGCCGAGGGCCAGCAGTCCGTACATGCTGCCGAGCCCAAGCCCGGAAATCAGCGCCGAGCTCACCAGCATGGCGGGAGAGAACGAGCACTAGAGCTAGTTTCGCTCGTTTGTATCCACGTCATGCGCGGGAACGCAGTCAAGCTTGCGCAGACTGCGTAAACTTGTCTGCGGCACCCGCGCATCCACGTCTTTCGCGCGTGAGGCAAGGCATGGATGGCCGGGACAAGCCCGGCCATGGGACGGTCACTCCACCGGGA
>DATBYX010000456.1:0-6886 GCA_036513475.1 Xanthobacteraceae bacterium
GCCATTTTTTATTGTCATTTTTAGATACCTCCTTTCTTCAGCCATCAGCCGCTCTCGCCCAATCCCAGCCACATATCGGGGCGCCTCGGTCGAAGGGTGCACTCATTATCCCAAGACGATATCCCGTCGAACAGCCGACTATATTCGTTCTCCTCTTCAGTACCAGACCACCAGCCTCCAGGAAGATTGGAATCTGCTGTCATAATATCCCCGGTCATAATGGCGGTAGCGATAACCCCTCTTTAGACTGCGCCGGTGGGCTTGCCTCGTCCAAAATTGCAAGCCAGATCTCTTGGATATTCGTTATGAATGACCCTACCCGTGACAATTCCACCACAGACGCCGAGGAGGCGCTGTTCCAACGCCTGCTCCGCCGTCTCGGCGAGGTTAAGCAAAGTGCGGTCCGATGGAGCAGGAACAGCCGCTTTTGCGGCTGTGGATGTAGCTGGAAGCGCCGCAGCCAACGTCGAACTACGCGGCGGGCGCGGTCGGTAAAGTTGGAGGCGGTGCGGCGTTGGTGGTGCTCGCACCCTTCCACTGGGTCGGCGAAGTGATTGTCGCGGCAGCCTGGTGGTATCGTACCTTGCGGGCCAGGATGTAAACTCGCAGGTGCTGCGGAAGGCAATGGCGGATCCTTCTTCCGACTCGGTCTGGAGCACGGTGCTGTCGCGGCGTCGGCTATTGCAAGCCACGGCAGCGCTCAGTGTAAAGGTAAGCATGCCGGCCATACTAGGCCGGGCTGCTGCGCAAGCGGGCGGTTCCGATAGTCTTCCCCTGCGTGGCGGAGAGATACTTCCAGATCCCGATTTTTCGCTGCTGCGCCCGAAGCATCCCTACCTGATCGGCATCCGGCCGCACCGCGTTGGCGGTGTGCGCCTCGAGCTCGAGCCAGAGCCGATTGCCAGCCGCTGGGGACCGAAATTTCTTATCCACAATTACGGCCACGGCGGCGCTGGGATCACCTTGAGCTTCGGATGTGCGAGCGTCGTCGCAGACCATGTCCACACCTTGCTGCGGGCCATCGGTCGAACAAGGCGCATGTCTGTTGCAGTGATCGGGAGCGGCGTTATCGGTCTGACGGTCGCGAGCGAGTTACGCCGACGATGGCCGCGGTTGAGGATTACGGTCTATGCCAAGGAGCTGGACGTTCGTCGGACGACCTCGTTCAAAGCCGCAGGACAGTTCGAACCCTCCGGCATCTACGAGGAATATGAAACTGACGAGGGAAGAAACATTCTTGCCGACTACCTGCGGCGCTCACGCAACAGAATAGTCGAGCTCGGCGATGCATCGCGCTGGCCGCACTATGGAATTGCGTTGCGGCGCAATTATACCCTCAATCATCGGATTCCTGCATTCGATACCCATACGCCCCTTGACGTGGTGCCGAAACCCAGGACCGGCACGCTCCCGTTCCGCAGCCTGAACGTCGCTGGCCGCGAATACCGCACGTGGTTGATCAATCCCACCATCCTGCTCCCGCGATTGGTCTCAGATCTGAAGCGAAGCAGCGTGCCGTTTCGACCGCAAGTTCATCATTTTCGTGGCTCACTCCCACACCCCACGCAACCGCTGTGTACGCTTCGTGTGCGGCGTCGCCGCCGCCTCACGCAACACTCGCTTCCAGGCGGCTTGCTAGGCCTTACCTGGGCCGGACTTGCACCGGCTGATCGCGCCAGCTTTGCTTGGCGCCTTCCCCCTATTCGATGACCTCGTCGGCACGGCGGTTGGCTCCATCCGTCGACATCCGGCAGCGGTGAGCGGCGCGGAAACCGTTTGATGTTACCGCAATCCGTATAGAATGGCGGTGACTCTGCGACAGTTGTTTCCGAAGCGAGGACACCATGCCTATACCGAGGATGCCGGGACGCAATTTTCTGTTCGTCCCAGGACCGACCAATGTACCCGACCGAGTGATGCGCGCGATGATGGTGGCGATGGAGGACCATCGATCCTCCAAGTTTCCTGAACTGACATTGTCATTATTCCGAGAGCTGAAGAAGATATTTAAGACCGAGAATGGGCAGGTCTTTATATTCCCCTCCAGCGGCACTGGTGCCTGGGAGGCAGCGCTGAGCAACACCCTCTCGCCCGGGGACAAGGTGCTAGCGCCGCGTTTCGGCCAGTTCAGCCACCTCTGGATTGATCTCTCTCAGCGCATCGGTCTTGATGTCGTGATACAGGACGAAGAGTGGGGGGTAGGGGCCTCGCCCGATCGCATTGAGGATGCCCTGCGGGCCGACCGGACGCATGCAATCAAAGGCGTTCTTATAGTCCACAACGAGACCGCCACCGGTGTTACGAGCGACATCGCCGCGGTACGGCGCGCGATCGATGCTGCCGCCCACCCGGCGATGCTTTACGTTGACGGCGTCAGTTCGATCGCGAGCATCGATTTCCGAATGGACGAGTGGGGTGTGGATCTCGCTGTCGCTGGATCGCAAAAAGGACTCATGCTTCCCGCTGGTCTCGGCATCGTCTGTGCCGGTCCCAGGGCGTTGGCGGCGCAAAAGAGCGCCCGCTGCACTCGGGTGTTCTTTGATTTCGGCGACCACATAAAAGCAAACGCGACGGGGTATTTCCCCTATACGCCGTCGCTGCCAATGCTCTATGGGCTGCGAGAATCCCTCAACATGTTGTTCGAGGAGCGCCTCCACCGCGTGTTCGAACGGCATCAGGTTTTGGCCGAGGGCGTGCGGGCAGCGGTAAAGGCGTGGGGTTTGCGGCTCTGCGCCAAGGAACCGAAATGGTACTCCAACACGGTGAGCGCCATCATGGTGCCACCCGGTATCGACGGCGCGGATGTGATCGACTCCGCATTCCGTCGCTACAACTTGGCGCTAGGCGCAGGACTCTCCAAGGTTGCTGGCAAACTGTTCCGCTTCGGGCATCTGGGCGATCTCAATGATTTGATGGTGCTGGGCGCGCTGGCCGGGGCGGAAATGGCGATGCGCGATGTTGGTATAGACATAGCGATGGGAAGCGGCGTTGCGGCGGCCCAGGCGCACTTCCGGAGAACAATCATGGCAAAAGAGAAGCCACCGACTGAGGAAGAGCGCTTCGCCGAGACACATCCGGAGGGGGTAGTTCATGCCTAGCTCAAGCGGCGAACGCAAGCTCAACGCCGCTGGCCATCAAGATCAGCGAACGAAGCGACCAGCAGAACCGAAACCGATGTTCAGCAGCGAGCATACGATCTGCGCTGTGGACCCTGAGGTATGGCAGGCGATCAAGGCCATTGAGCTCATCGCCTCGGAGAACTATGCCAGTCCCGCGGTGATGGAAGCGCAGGGCAGCGCCTGAGCTTTCTAAGGATGGCGTTCGGAATGTCGATGAAGCATTCGATCGTGTTCCTCGACCGTGGCACGCTTGGCGCTGAATTACGAGCGCCGGGATTTCCGCATTCCTACCAAGAATACGCCGCCACGCCGGCCCAGTTGGTTGCCGAACGGCTCAGAGACGCGACGATCGCTATCATCAATAAAGTGCCCATGCCGGCCGAGACGCTCGCGCAGCTGCCGAAGCTAAGACTGATCGCTGTCGCCGCGACTGGAACTGATATCGTCGACAAGGACTATTGCCGAGTTAAAGGCATCACCGTCGTCAACATTCGCGACTACGCCTTCAACACGGTGCCTGAACATGTGTTCGCATTGATTTTCGCGTTGCGCCGCAACCTGATTGCCTATCGAGAGGATGTGCGGAACGGAGCGTGGCAACGTGCTGAACAGTTCTGTTTCTTCACCCATCCCATTCGCGACGTCGCGGGTTCGACTCTCGGCATTGTCGGATTTGGTGCTCTCGGCAAGGCAGTGGCGCGCCGCGCAGAGGGCTTGGGAATGCGAGTGCTTGCGACCGACTTCGTGCTCGCGCCGGGCCTCGTCGACCTCCCGACAGTTCTCAGGAGCAGTGACGTTGTCACACTGCATGCACCGCTGACGGACGATACGCGAAATCTGATTGGCGCCGAGCAGCTGGCGATGATGCGGCGCAACGCAATTCTCATCAATACGGCGCGGGGCGGTCTCGTCGATGAAGGTGCGCTGGCGCAGGCGCTTCAAGACGGCATCATCGGCGGCGCCGGATTCGACGTTCTCACCAATGAGCCGCCCATGGCTGGCAACGTGCTCTTGGATCTGGATCTGCCGAACTTCATTGTAACTCCGCACATCGCTTGGGCCAGCCAGGAAGCTATGCAGATTCTGGCGGATCAGCTGATCGACAATGTCGAAGCTTTCGTGGCCGGCGAGCCGCGCAACGTTGTGTAAGCTCGAGCGTAGTAGTAATCGACTGACGGAATCTATGGATTTGTGGCAGGACAACGAGAGTTTTCCTCGCAGCATCGCTCCTTTACGGAAAGACTATGTTCCGCTGCCTTGGATTGCGATTAGTACTTAGTTTGGTTGCAGATCGGAAAGGCTGTCCTCCGCCAGCGCCACGCACAAAGCGCTTGTGACGGCGGCCCAAATGCCGCCGGTTGAGTTATAATGACATGCCACCATTTTCCATGAAGACTGATTGTTAGCTATGCGTGGGTCGACGCCGCGTGCCAATCCGCTGACTGAAGGGGAAATCGGTGCCGTGCTTGGGCGCATAGGCCTGCTCGCGTCTGGCGACAGGCTTAGATGTGTGCCGCTCGATGGCGGGGTTTCTTCCGACATCTGGCGAATCGAGATCGGCGCGCAAAAATATTGCCTGAAGCGCGCCCTGGCGCAGCTCAAGGTGTCGCAGATTTGGGAAGCGCCGATAGAGCGCAACGACGCCGAATGGAAGTGGCTCGCCGAGGCGGAGGCGATCTGGCCAGGCTCGGCTCCGCGCCTCGTGGCCCAGGATCGAAACGCCGGCCTCTTCGTCATGGAATACCTCGATCCCGATCGCTATCCGAACTGGAAGAGCCAACTGCGCGACGGTATCCTGCGCGAGGAAACGGCAGTCGCGGTCGCCGAGCGGCTGGTCGCGATCCACGCCGCGACGGCCGGCCGGCCCGGGGTCGCTGCCGCGTTCGATACCGGCGTCTGTTTCTACGCTATCCGGCTCGAGCCCTATTTGGTCGCCACCGGGCGCGTCCATACTGATCTAGCGCCGCGGCTCGAGGCGCTTGCGAGCGCCACGCTCGCGACTAAACGCGCGTTGGTGCATGGCGATGTCAGCCCGAAAAACATCCTAGTTGGGCCGGATGGCCCGGTGTTCATCGATTCGGAATGCGCCTGGTACGGCGAACCGGCCTTCGACCTAGCTTTCTGCCTCAATCACCTACTGCTGAAATGCTTATGGCGGCCAGAGAGCGCGCGCGGCTTTCTCAGGCTGTTCGATCGCTTGACCGAGACATATCTCGCGGGCGTGACCTGGCAGCCGCGCGCGGAGATGGAGGCCCTGGCTGCGGCTCTTCTGCCGGCGCTGCTGCTGGGCCGGATCGACGGCAAGTCGCCGATCGAATATGTCACGGAAGAGCGCGAGAAGAACCAGGTCCGGGATTTTGCGCGCCGATATATTGCAACCCGAGTGGATCGCCTCGACGTCATTCGCGATGCATGGGCCCAACAGGTTCATGCATGAGCACGACCGAAATCATCTCCGTTCGCGGCCGCCGCGTCTGGGATTCACGCGGCCGACCCACCGTCGAGGCCGAAGTGACACTCGCCGGCGGCGCCCTCGGGCGGGCGATTGCGCCGGCCGGCGCCTCGACCGGCAGCGGCGAGGCAGTCGATCTGCGCGACGGCGGCAGCCGGTTCGGTGGCGCCGACGTGATGATGGCGGTCGGTAATGTCAACGGCGAGATCGCGCGGACCCTTCGCGGATGCGACGCGCGCGACCAGAAGATCATCGACGACGTGCTGATTGCGCTCGACGGTACGCCCAACAAGGCCCGTCTCGGCGCCAACGCCCTGGTCGGGACATCCATGGCAGTGCTCCATGCCGCGGCCGCGGCCGCCGGCGTGCCACTCTATGCCTATCTCCTCGGCGACCGGCCCGCCATCATGCCGATCCCGGAGGTTCAAATCTTCGGCGGCGGCGCCCATGCGGGGCGACGCGTCGACATCCAGGATTTCATGGTCGTGGCGCCGAAGGCGCGTTCCTTCGCCGAGGCGCTCGAATGGACCGCCGAGATCTACCGCGCGGCCGGCGCGATGATGAGTGAGACCGGCCGCCTTCAAGGCGTCGCCGACGAAGGCGGCTTCTGGCCCGCCTTCGATTCGAACGAAGCAGCGCTTGACGCCCTGGTGGGCGCGATAGAGCGCGCGGGCTTTACGCCTGGCGATGAGGTGTCGATCTCGCTCGATATCGCGTCCTCCGAATTCTATCGTGACGGCGCCTACCGCCTCGCACTCGAGGGACTCGTGCTCGATTCCGACGCTATGTCAGCTATGCTGATTGATTGGCTCGACCGTTATCCGATCGTCTCGATCGAGGATCCTCTGGCCGAGCACGACGCGGCGGGCTTCACACGTTTCACGAAGGCGGTCGGTCACCGGGTTCAAATCGTGGGCGACGATTTCCTAGTGACCGACGCGGCTCGTCTGCGCCGCGCGGCAGCGATGCCGGCGTGCAACGCGATTCTCGTGAAGCCGAACCAAGCCGGGACCGTGAGCGAGGCCATGGCTGCGGTAGAAGCCGCGCGCGCTGCCCATTGGGGCGCGATCGTCTCCGCGCGCTCGGGCGAGACCGAGGACGTTACGATCGTCCACCTTGCTGTCGGCTGGGGCGTGCTTCAGCTCAAGGTTGGCTCGTTTTCGCGCTCCGAGCGCATGGCGAAGTGGAATGAGGCGCTCCGGATCGAAGAGGCATTAGATGGCCGGGCACGCTTCGCCGGTGCCGAGCCGTGGCGCGGCTGGGTGGCCACGTGAGCCTCGTTAGCGCCTGTGAAATGCCGTGCACTTGAGAGCGC
>DATBYX010000457.1:0-16013 GCA_036513475.1 Xanthobacteraceae bacterium
CGCGCGCACGGCCACCGGCAAGTGGTTGCGCTTGATGGCCCACAGGATCTTGCCCGTCTGCTGGCGCGGCTCGCGATGCCGGGAGACATCGTCGTGTGCCTGGGCGCGGGCAGCATCACGCAGTGGGCCTATGCGCTTCCCGGCGAGCTTGCGGCGCTCGGTGCCGTTGCGTGATCCAGGAGCTGCGCGCACGGCTGCCACGGTTGCGTGGAAAGCTGCTCGCGAATCAATCCCTGGCGGAGCTCACCTGGTTTCGCGTGGGCGGTGCCGCGCAAATTCTTTTCGTCCCTGAGAATGACGAAGATCTTGCCTATTTCCTCGCCGGCTTGCCCGAGCCCATGCCCGTCACCGTCATCGGACTGGGCTCGAACCTCATCGTGCGCGACGCAGGTGTGCCGGGGGTCGTCATCCGGCTCGGTCGGGGGTTCGGCGAAATAACGCTCGAGAGCGACAGCCGCATGCGTGCCGGCGCGGCGGTACCGGACGTGAAGCTCAGCCGGGCGGCCCAGGAGGCGGCCATTTCAGGGCTTGCCTTCTTCCGAGGCATTCCGGGCGCAATCGGCGGCGCGTTGCGCATGAACGGGGGCGCCTACGGCAGGGAAACCAAGGATGTGGTCGTCGAAGTGCGGGGGATCGATCGCCGGGGCCGCAGCCACGTGCTTGCAAACAGCGAGATGAACTACAGCTATCGGCATTGCAGCATCTCCGAGGACATCATCTTCACCGAGGCGCTGTTCCAGGGAGCTCGCGGCGATGCTGGGAGAATTGCCGCGGAGATGGACAAGATCACGGAGGCGCGCGAGGCGACCCAGCCCATCAAGAGCCGTACGGGCGGTTCGACGTTCAAGAATCCCCCTGGACAGAAGGCATGGCAGCTCATCGACGCAGCGGGTTGCCGCGGGCTCCGGCTCGGCAATGCTCAGGTCTCGGAGCTGCACTGTAACTTCCTGATCAATCTTGGCGGTGCCTCCGCGGCGGATATCGAGAATCTCGGCGAGACCGTGCGCAGGTGCGTGAAGGACAATTCCGGCGTCGAGCTGGAATGGGAGATCAAGCGCATCGGCCTGCGGCAAAACTAGCTTGTGGTCCTCACGCAAAGCAGCGTCGCAGCGCAGACATTCGGCAGCCCCGATTAACATTCATCGGGTCGTTAGCTGGTAAATGATTTTGTTAGCGTGTGCGCGTCTCCTGCGTCGGTGTGCTGGATCCATGAAATCGTGCTTCTCGGAGCTTGGTCCCTTTGCGCCAACAAGTGACGCCCCGCCGACTAATACCGAGCGCCAGATTAACGCGCCGTCGTATGCTAATGATTCCCGTGCTCCTGCGTTAACCAGGAGGATGGAATGACTATCGCCGAACTCATTTCCGAGCAGGTGCGAGCCTTGCCCGATTCGCTCGCGCGCGAGGTCCTCGATTTCATCGGTTATCTCCGCGAACATCGTGATCGCGAGGATGGCGCGATCTGAGAGATGCTCAAGCGAACGAGCTCACGCACATCTGGGATCACGCCGATGATCGAGTCTGGGATGATGTCTCAACTACAACCCAAGCTCACTGTGCGAGCCTAGACGAACGAGTTCCAGCGTGTCGCGATCCGGCTTGCGGTAAATGACAATCAAGTCAGGTCGGATATGGCAGTCTCGACAGTCACTCCATTGGCCAGCGAGGGGATGATCTCTGTTTCGCGGCGGTAGCGCCGCATCGGCGGCAAGCAGCGTCACGAGCGCGAGCAACTCGCGCTCGAGCTTCTCACGGTATTGTCGTGACTTGCCGGTTCTCTCGCGTTTGAAATCGCGCTTGAACTGGTTGGTGTACTTAATCGTCCGCATTCAGACGATGTACGAGATTCTGCGGTCTGCCAACCGTAGTAAGCTCGCCCCGCCGTGCTGCTTCGATCGCTTTTACCGTTTTCTTGTTCGGGACGATCGGCTCAAAAGGCAACGCCTTCTCCGCCGCGACACGTACCATCAACATTCGAAAAGCATCCGAGACGGTCAAGCCAATGGCGGCAAGGACGGCCTCCGCCTCCTTCTTGACCCGTTGATCGATACGAGCGCGCACCACAGTATTCGCAGCCACGGCAATCTCCTGGGCCACAAGGTAGCCCAGTACAGCGAAGATACAAGGGTTTGGCCTTGCAATCAGCGGAATGCTAGCGCCTCTGCGCGAGGCCCGGATGCGTGCCGCGTTCAGCAGATTACGGGCGCCTGTCCGCTTAGAACATCGCTTTAGGAGTAATCTGCCGTATCCATCCAAATTTCCCTCAATGATCGCCCGGGACCGAGCACGATGAGCAAGCATGTCGCCGTTCTGATGGGAGGCTGGTCGGCCGAGAGGGAAGTCTCGCTGCGGTCCGGCAAGTACTGCGCCGAGGCGCTGGAGCGGCTCGGGCATCGCGTAACCCAGATCGATGTGGGGCGCGACATTTCGACCGTGCTCGCTAGCCTCAAGCCCGATGTCGCACTCAACGCGCTTCATGGTCGGCCGGGCGAGGATGGGACCCTGCAAGGGATTCTCGAGGTTCTCGCCATTCCGTACACCCATTCAGGGGTGATGGCGTCTGCCGTCGCCATGCAGAAAGACGTGGCGAAGACCCTGTTCCGCGCAGCCAGCATCCCCGTGCCGGAAGGAATCATTGCATCGCGCTTCAGCGCGGCGAAATCTCACCTCCTGCCGCCGCCTTACGTAATCAAGCCGGTGGCGGAGGGATCGAGCGTCGGTGTCTTCATCGTCACCCCCGAGCACACCCATCCGCCCCAGGAGCTCACGCGCCATGACTGGGAGTATGGCGAGCAGGTGATGGTGGAGACCTACATTGCCGGCAAGGAGTTGACCTGTGCCGTGATGGGGAGCGAAGCGCTCGGGGTGATCGAGATCCTCTCGGCAACCCAGTTCTACGATTACGAGGCCAAATATGCACCAGGTGGATCAAAACATGTTCTGCCCGCCGAAGTTTCATCGTTTGTTTACCAAGAGGTCCGCAGACTGGCATTGGCGGCGCATGGCGCGCTGGGGTGCCGGGGTGTGAGCCGTGCGGACTTCCGCTACGACGATCGCGTCGAAGGGGTAGGGGGACTTTTCTGCCTCGAGGTCAACACGCAACCCGGCATGACCGAAACGTCGCTGGTGCCCGAACTCGCGGCACACGCGGGGATCACGTTTGATGAGCTGGTGCGATGGATGATCGAGGACGCCTCGCTCAATCGCTGAAATGGAAGGCGCGCTGGGCTCTCCAGCGCCGAGCAGGTGCTTGCGGATCACGGATGTGCGCGGGGTTGCCGCGCGCGGCCGGTTTGCTTGCAAGCGCGATCTTCATGCTCGCCACACTTGCCTATGGCGTCGTAAGGGGCGATCACGTTCCTACAGTTGCCACCATTTGGCAGGACGCGCGCGATTGGGCCGCCAATATCGCCGGGGCGCACATCGGCTCAGTCGCTCTCAGCGGACATCATCACCTGACCCGCGAGGAGGTGCTTGCGATTGCAGGCATCACCGGACGGACATCGTTGCTTTTCCTCGATGTCGAGCACGCTCGCGAGCAGCTCAAGGAAAATCCATGGATTGCGGATGCCACTCTCCTGAAACTGTATCCACGCGAGCTGCAGATCAGCATCAAGGAACGCGCAGCTTTCGCGCTGTGGCAGAAAAACGGTGCAGTCAGGGTCATCGCTGATGATGGGACCGTGCTCGGGCCCTACGTGGCGCCTCGGCTTGTTGCGCTCCCGCTCGTCGTCGGCGACGGCGCCAACAAGAGGGCGAAGGAGCACCTTGACCTGCTCGATAGCCACCCCGCACTGCGCGATCTCGTACGTGCTTCCATCTTGGTCGGCGATCGTCGCTGGAACCTGCGACTGAAGAACGGGCTCGAAGTGCGACTGCCCGAAACCGGCACCGCGGCCGCGCTGGAGCGGCTGGTTGCGCTCGATCGGGAAAAAAATCTGCTCACGCGGGACATTGTCATTCTCGACCTGCGCCTTCCCGATCGCATCACTGTGCGGTTGACGGACGCCGCTGCGGCGGCCCGCATCGAGGCGCTCAAGGACAAGCCGAAAAAGAAGGCGAACGACGCATGAGCGGTCTCGCGTTCGGCATCACCCCGAAGATGAAGCCTCTCGCCCAGAAGCGCTCGGCCGTGGTCGCCGCGCTTGATATCGGCACCAGCAAAATCGCTTGTCTCATCGGGCGCCTCAAGCCGCGGTCCCCGGATGAGGTCCTGCGTTATCGCAGCCACTCCGTCGATATCATCGGATTCGGACATACCCTTGCGCGCGGCATCAAGGCTGGGACCGTTGTCGATATCGAGCAGGCAGAGGCAGCCATCCGCCAATGCGCTGATCTGGCCGAGCGCGCTGCCAAGGTGCAGCTCGACGCGGTCATTGTCGCGATCTCCTCGGGGCGGCCCGCAAGCGAGCTCATCTGCGCGACGATCGATATGCCGGGATCGAGCATCGGCGAGCGCGAGATCGCCCGGGTGCTCACGGCGGGCAGCCAGCATTCCGTGCGTACAGGTCGGGCCGTGCTGCACTCGCTGCCGCTCGGTTATGTGGTCGATAACTCGACGGGAGTAAGCGACCCTCGGGGCATGCTGGCGCATCGGTTCGGCATCGACATGCACGTCGTGAGCGCCGATGCATCGGTTGCGCGCAATCTCATGCTGACCGTGGAGCGCTGCCACCTTGACGTGGAGGCGATCGTCGCAACGCCTTACGTCTCCGGGCTCTCGGTGCTTGCCGATGACGAGGCCGATCTCGGGGCCGCGGTGATCGATATGGGCGCGGGCACCACCACCATCGCGGTCTTCGCTGGAGGCCAGTTCGTCCATGCGGACGGGTTTGCGCTCGGGGGGCGGCATGTGACCATGGATCTCGCGCGCGGCCTGCATGCGCGCGTTCCCGACGCCGAGCGCATCAAGACGCTCTATGGCAGCGTGCTCAGCGGCGGCTCTGATGAGCGCGACATGATCGCGGTGCCCCCTGTCGACCATGATGAGAATGAGCCGCCGCAATTCGTGTCGCGCGCTGCGCTGGTGCGCTTCATCAAGCCGCGGGTGGAAGAGATTTTCGAAATGGTGCGCGACCGGCTGAAGGCGTCTCCCTTCGCGGCGGAGCCGCGCGGGCGGGTCGTTCTTGCCGGAGGCGCTTCGCAACTCACGGGCCTGACGGGAGTGGCCGCGCAAGTTCTCGGCCGGCCCGTACGTATCGGCCGGCCCCTCGGGATCTCGAGACTCCCCGAGGAAGCAAAAGGACCTGCCTTTGCGGCGGCAGCCGGAATGATGGTTTACCCGCAAATGGCGCATCTCGAGCATTTCGAACCGCGGCGAACGCGGCACTCGCAAACAGGCGGCGGCTATATCGCAAGGGTCGGACGATGGCTTCGCGAGAGCTTCTGATGACTCGACGCCCCTCGGTCGGCGGCGGACCGACCCGGCCCGGCGGTGACTTCCGCGTATAAGAGGTAAGCATGAGCATCGACTTGAAGATTCCAGACATCCGTGAGCTCAAGCCACGGATCACCGTATTCGGAACCGGCGGCGCTGGCGGCAACGCGGTCAACAACATGATCGCGAGCGGGTTGCAAGGTGTCGATTTTGTCGTCGCTAACACCGACGCCCAGGCGCTCACGATGTCCAAGGCCGAGCGCATCGTCCAGATGGGCGTCGCCGTAACCGAGGGGCTTGGCGCGGGCTCTCAGCCCGAGGTGGGGCGCGCCGCCGCCGAGGAAGTACTCGACGAGATCCGGGATCATCTCCAGGGAGCGCACATGGTGTTTGTCACCGCGGGGATGGGTGGTGGCACAGGCACCGGCGCTGCGCCGGTGGTGGCGCGCTGCGCCAAGGAGGCCGGCATCCTCACTGTCGGCGTGGTCACGAAGCCGTTCCACTTCGAAGGCGTGCGCAGGATGCGGGTCGCCGAAGCTGGAATTACCGAGCTTCACAAGGTCGTCGACACGCTTCTCATCATTCCCAATCAAAACCTGTTCCGAGTGGCGAACGAGAAGACCACCTTCGCCGACGCCTTCGCCATGGCCGACCAAGTCCTTTATTCCGGGGTTGCCTGCATCACCGATCTCATGGTCAAGGAAGGGCTGATCAACCTCGACTTCGCCGACGTGCGCGCGGTGATGCGCGAGATGGGAAAGGCGATGATGGGAACGGGCGAGGCTTCCGGCGAGAAGCGCGCCCTATCCGCCGCCGAGGCAGCGATCTCCAATCCGCTGATCGATGATGCCTCGATGAAGGGGGCAAAGGGGCTCCTCATCTCCATCACCGGGGGCAAGGACCTCACGCTGTATGAGGTCGACGAAGCCGCAACCCGCATCCGCGAGGAAGTGGATCAGGACGCCAACATCATCGTGGGCGCGACCTTCGACGAGGCGCTCGACGGCGTGATTCGGGTATCGGTGGTCGCAACCGGGATCGATCAAGCGTCCTTGTCGCGATCGATCTCGGCTCCGGAAGCGCGCATTGCAGAGCTGACCCAGAAACTCCGGGCCGATCAGATGCGGGCTGAGCAGCAGCGGCCCATGGCGGATCGCGCAGAGCAGAAGGACGCTCGGGCGCTGTCCGGACCGGCAGCAGGGGGAAGCGCTGCGCAGCAGACGGCGGAGGCGATCGAGATGGCGGCCAAAGCTGCCGTCGCCCGCGCAGTTCTGCCCCTGGTCGAGGACGTAACCGTTCGCCCGATTCCTCCCAAGCCTTCTCTGTTCCCAGAACCGTCCCCGGCGATGGTCGAGGCGGCGGCTCCCAAGGCGTTCATTCCATCGGCTCCGGAGCGTCTGCCGAACCGGCCGCGCCGCATGCCGGAGTTCGACGAATTGCCGCGGCCCGCGCAGGCAGAGCTGCGCGCGCGGCGCGGTGAACGTTCGGACACAGAGCATCCGGAGAAGCGCAAAGGCGGCTTGCTGCGGCGGCTTGCGGCCGTGGGTCTCGGCCGGCGCGACGAGGAAGAAGAGGCCGACAAAGCCGCTTCGAACATTCGGCCGGTACGCCCACCCTCCCGACCGGCAGAGCGGGCCCAAGGCGGTCCCGGAATGGCCGCGCCTGCGGGGTTTAATGCACCTCGGCCCTCCATTCCGGCTGCTGCCAGCGCTCCCGTGGCCCCGGTGTCCGAGTACGCCAAGCGCCCAGCGCACCAGCCGCTCGATGCTCTTGGCCGGCAGGCCGCTACGCACCCTGAAGAGGACCAACTCGACATTCCGGCTTTCCTGCGCCGGCAGGCAAATTGACCCCATTCTGACCTTAGCCCGCATGAGCGTCAGTGAGATGCGGGCTCAATCGGTGCGGGATCCAAGAGAAGGTTTTGCGCATCGGAGCCCGGGGGTCACAGCTATAGGGGTTAACCCAAAGCCTCTGGCGCAATGCGCCAGGGGCTTTTTTGGTTAATCCGCCGTTCGGATCGCGTTCGCGGTCGCTCAGAAACCAGCAGGCGCACAGGTCATTAGTGCCCCATCCGGGTTCCCGCGACTTCCTCAACAAATTGCGAATAAAAGACTTTTCGCGCCGCAGATTGCGGCTGGGTGATGGTAACAATCGGTAAAAAAGCGTGAATTGGAGTTCTCGTCGACCAACGGTAAGGTTGCACTGCACAGGGGTTCCAGACGAGGGGACAGCCACGAGCACGATCGAGGTGGTGCGCATGCCGCGCCGCGTCCAGTTTCGGGGCAGCGGCCGGAAGACGGGGGAAAGTGCATGAAAGCTGCTCGGCAGACTACGCTGCGCGATTACACTGTACTCTATGGTGTAGGCGTGCATTCCGGCCTGCCAGTAACGCTGACGATTCACCCGGCGGATGCGGGTACGGGGTTGCGCTTCATCCGCACCGGGATCAACGGCTGTGCGCATCGTGAAATCCCGGCCGAAATGGGGGCGGTGACTGCCACCGAATTCGCCACCGTCCTCGGTGACGAAACTGGGCCGCTCGTCTCAACAGCCGAGCACGTCTTGGCTGCACTGTCGGGGTTGGGCGTCGATAACGCCACGGTTGAGATTGACGGTCCGGAAGCCCCCATTATGGACGGCAGCGCTGCCCCCTTTGTGGCGGCCATAGATTGCGTTGGGCTTGAAACCCTCGATCAGCCGCGCCGTTACATCAGGGTTCTCAAACCCGTCCGGGTCGCTCTCGGTGACGCTTTCGGCGAGATTGTGCCCAATCCGCGGGGGTTTCGGGTAGAGGCGCAAGTCCAATTCGATCATCCGCTGATCGGGTGCCAAGAGCTCGCACTCGACGTCAAGCCCGACACCTTCCGCCGAGAGCTGGCGCGGGCGCGCACGTTTGGTTTCATGCGCGATGTAACCACGTTGTGGAATTCCGGATATGCGCTGGGTGCCTCGCTCGAAAACACGCTCGTGGTCACGGAGAATCGTATTCTCAATCCGGAAGGTACGCGCTTCCGCGACGAATTCGTACGGCACAAAATGCTCGACGCGGTCGGCGACCTCGCTCTGTCGGGGGCACCCCTGCTCGCGACCTACCGATCGGTGCGCGGCGGTCACAAGCTCAACAACGCGGTGCTGAACGCGCTCATGTCCGACAGAAGCGCGTGGACCTGGACTGAAGCCCAGCCCTTCCGCCCGGCCCGTGGACATGCCGAGTTCGCCGGACGGGCAGCGGCGGTTTTCGGACCTGAGATCTCCTAGACCGACCACCCTCCTCCGTGGCGGCTCTGGGTCCGGGTGCGCTCGCGAAAGAGCGCCCGCTGAACCCGCCCTTGACGCGGGACATAAGAACGGCCGGGTAGAGCGAGCCCTCCGCCACATTCCGGGCGGAATGTACACCTACTTTTTTCGGTCTTGGGCAGGGGTTTATGCGGGGTAAAACGCGGATGCGGCCGAGCCGCAATCCCGTTTTCAGGGGCTTCTTACCAGATCCATGCACGGGCGTCGCGTCAGCATCAAGATTCTCGGGGGCAAGGCGCGCGAACGGACGCCGTTCGCCGTCCTGCTCGTGCTGGCGACAATGCTCGGCGCCTGCAGCTTGTTCGACAAAGATGCCATGGCTCCCGACGAGCCCGCGGACAAGCTCTACAACGAGGGTCTCTATCTCCTCAATCAGAAAAAGGAGCCGAAAGAAGCGGCAAAGAAGTTCGAGGAGGTTGATCGGCAGCATCCCTATTCGGAATGGGCGCGGAAATCCTTGATCATGTCGGCCTATGCCTATTACGAGTCCGGTGCCTATGACGACTGCGTGAATTCAGCGCGACGGTACGTGACATTGCATCCCGGCAGCCCGGATGCCGCGTACGCGCAGTTCCTCATCGGGTCATCGTATTTTGATCAGATTCCAGAAATCTCCCGTGACCAGTCGCGCACCGAAAAGGCCGTCGAAAGTCTGGAGGAGGTCGTCCGAAAGTACCCCAACTCCGAATATGCGGTGGCTGCCAAACGCAAAATCGAGATGGCGCGCGATCAGTTGGCGGGCAAAGAGATGGAGGTCGGGCGCTGGGCACTCCAGCGGCGCGAGTACACCGGCGCAATCAATCGCTTCAAGGTCGTAGTCACCCGATATCAGAGGACGCGGCATGTCGAGGAGGCGCTCATGCGGCTGACCGAGGCCTACATGGCTTTGGGTATCGTGGATGAGGCGCAGACCTCGGCCGCAGTGCTGGGCCACAACTTTCCAGAAAGCCGCTGGTACAAGGATGCCTTTACCCTGATGCAATCGAGGGGCCTGCAGCCCACGGAGAACAAAGCATCCTGGATCAGCCAGGCATTCCGGTTGGGCTGAGATAAAGCCTTTCAATACGCAGATTGTGGGGCACCGCCCGTCCTCTTTTTGTTTTTGCGCGGCAGCCAAGGCGTGGATGGCTCGGACGGGCGCGAGCGCCATACCGAAGCGTCCACAGGCTTCATAACCAGGCTGTGCTTGCCGCCACACATCTTTATGTTGGTAACGGGATTCGCTTGCCCATTTGGGCGTCGCTTGCAATGAGAGGCCACGCATGCTGGCCCGGCTCTCCATTCGCGATATTGTACTGATCGACCGGCTTGACCTCGAGTTCACGCGCGGCCTCTCGGTGCTGACCGGGGAGACCGGTGCCGGGAAATCCATCCTGCTCGACGCTTTTGCGCTTGCGCTCGGGGGGCGGGGTGATGCCGCCCTCGTGCGGCACGGCATGGAGCAGGGCCAGGTTGTTGCAGCCTTCGAGCTACCCCCGGGCCATGCCGCGCGCGACCTCTTGGCGCGCAGCGCCATTGACGCGGAAGACGAGTTGATCCTGCGGCGGGTCCAGTTTGCCGACGGGCGCACGCGCGCGTTTGTGAACGGCCAACCCGTGAGCGCGCAGGCGCTACGCGTTTTTGGAGCGTCGCTGGTGGAGATCCATGGGCAGCATGAAGAGCGCGCCCTGGTGGATGTCGCAACTCATCGTCGGCTGCTTGATGCGTTCGCCGGCATCGATCCCGATGCGGCGGTCGTGGAGCGGCTATGGGGGGAGAGGAGCGACCGCAACCAGGAGCTTGCGTCGCATCGCGACGAAGTCGAACGGGCCCGACGCGAGGCGGATTGGCTCCGCCACGCGGTCGAAGAGCTCACGTCGCTGGCGCCTCTTCCCGGCGAGGAAACGATCCTCGCGGACAAGCGCGCCCTGATGATGCAGGCGGAGAAGATTGCAGCGGATCTCGGGGACGCTCACGAGGCGGTCGCCGGGACGCGCTCCCCGGTAGCGATGTTGTCGGCGGCCATCCGCCGGCTCGAACGGCGCGCCGCGCACGCTCCGTCCCTGATCGACCCGGCGGTGAAGGCAATGGACACGGCATTGCGCGCGCTCGATGAGGCCCGCGCTCATCTCGAGGCTGCATTACACGCGGGGCATTATGATCCCCATGAGCTCGAAAGAATCGAGGAACGGCTGTTCACGCTGCGCGCTGCTGGACGCAAATACAATGTGCCGGTCGATGAGCTCAGCGCCGCCGCTGCGCGCCATGCAGAGGAGCTTCGCCTCATTGATGCAAGCGCTGAACGGCTTGCTGCGTTGGAGAGCGCGACCCGGGAGGCGGACGAGCGCTATCGCCAGGCGGCAAGCGCGCTGTCGATCGAGCGAAAGCGCGCGGCGGAAAAACTGGCCGCGGCCGTTAACCTCGAGCTCAAGCCGCTGCGCCTGGAACGAGCGCGGTTCTCGCTCGAGGTCGTAAGCGACCTGGAGGGGGCCGGTCTCCATGGTATTGATCGCATCGAGTTCTGGGTAAAAACCAACCCGGGCAGCAGGCCCGGTCCCTTGATGAAGGTTGCCTCCGGCGGGGAGCTTGCACGGTTCCTGTTGGCGTTAAAAGTCGTGCTGGCCGACCGTGGGTCGGCGCCCACGCTTGTCTTCGACGAGATCGACACCGGCGCGGGCGGCGCGGTGGCCGATGCCATCGGAGTACGCCTGGCGCGGCTCGCCGGGCAGGCGCAGGTAATCGCGGTGACGCATGCTCCGCAGGTGGCGGCGCGCGCCGACCGGCATTATCTGATCAGCAAGAGCGCAGTCGAAAAAGGCAAACGCGTCGCCACTCGCGTGAGCGAGCTGATTGCCGAAGGGCGCCGGGAGGAGATCGCGCGTATGATCGCTGGCGCCGAGATCACGGCAGAGGCCCGGGCCGCTGCTGAGCGTTTGATCCAGGCCGCAAGCTGATCACATATTAGAGTGTCTGATACCAGCGCAATCCCGATCGACAAGCTGACGCCAGCGCAGGCCAAGGCTGAGCTGAAGCGGCTTGTAGTTGAGATAGGCGAGCACGACAAACGCTACTATCAGGAGGACGCGCCGACTGTTTCAGACGCTGTCTACGACGCGCTGCGACGGCGCAACGATGCCATCGAGCAGCGGTTTCCCGAGCTGATACGGGCCGACTCGCCCTCGCGCCGTATCGGCGCGCCTCCGGCGCAAAAATTCGCCAAGATCCGCCATGCCGTCCCGATGCTCTCGCTCGGAAACGCCTTTTCTGACGAGGAGGTGTCGGAGTTCGTGGAGCGCGTGCGCCGGTTTCTTCGACTGCCCCAGGATGAGAAAGTCGCTGTCGTCGCGGAGCCGAAGATCGACGGCCTCTCCTGCACGCTGCGCTACCAGGGCGGGCGGCTCGCGAGCGGCGCTACCCGCGGCGACGGTTTTGAAGGCGAAGACGTGACCGCCAACGTCGCTACCATCACGGATATTCCCAACCGGCTTGGCGGCATCGATGTCCCGGAGATTTGTGAGATCCGCGGCGAAGTGTACATGAGCCACGCCGATTTCGCTGCGCTCAATGAACGCCAGGGTAAACAGGGAAAGCAGACATTTGCCAACCCGCGCAACGCGGCGGCGGGCTCGCTGCGCCAGCTCGATGCTTCCATTACGGCTTCGCGGCCGCTTCGTTTTTTCGCCTACTCCTACGGCGAGATGTCGCGCGTGCCCGCGGACACCCAATCCGCCATGCTGAAGTGGTTCGAGCGGGTGGGCTTGAAGACCAATCTGCTCACGCGGGTCTGCCACGGCGTCGAGGAGCTTCTCGCTTTCCACCGGAACATGGAAAGCCGCCGCGCAACGCTCGGCTACGACATCGACGGCTTGGTCTATAAGGTCGATCGCCTCGATTGGCAGCGACGGCTCGGTTTCGTATCGCGCAATCCTCGCTGGGCCATCGCCCACAAATTTCCGGCTGAGAAGGCAACCACTATCGTCCAAACGATCGATATTCAGGTGGGCCGTACCGGCGCGCTCACCCCCATTGCCCGCCTGGAGCCTGTCACCGTGGGCGGGGTGGTGGTGTCGAACGCAACGCTGCACAACGAGGACGAGATCGAGCGTCTCGGGGTGCGCGTGGGCGATACGGTGACGATCCAGCGCGCCGGCGACGTCATACCGCAAGTGCTCGGTGTCGTGGAGGACAGGCCAAGAGGCGCGAGGCCCTACCGTTTTCCGAAGAGGTGTCCGTGCCCGTTGAAGACGGCGGTGGTGCGCGAAGCGATCACCGGCGGCCAGGAGGGCGCGCGCTCGCACTGCACCGGGGAGTTCGCCTGTCCGTTTCAGCGCATCGAGCACCTGAAGCATTTCGTCTCGCGCCGCGCCTTCGATATCGAGGGATTGGGCGAAAAACAGATCGAGCTGTTTTATCAGCAGGGATGGGTGCGCGAGCCCGCGGATATTTTTACGCTCGAGCGGAGGAACGCAAAGATTTCGCTGGAGGAACACGAGGGCTTTGGCGAGGTGTCGGTGCGAAATCTGTTCAATGCCATCCGGCAACGAAGGCAGATTTCACTCGAGCGGTTCATCTATGCGCTCGGCATGCGGCACGTGGGCGAGACGACCGCGCGGGCGCTCGCGCGCGCCTATGGATCCTGGCAGGCATTTCACCGCGCTTCTCTCGCTGCCGCTGCTGGCGAAGTCGAGACCAGAGCGGAGATGGACAATATCGATCAGATCGGCGACACGGTCATTGACGCTATCGCAACGTATTTCAGCGAGAGCCATAACCGCGGCATTGTTGAGCGGCTCACCGCGGAGATTGACGAAATCCTGCCCGCCGAGAGACCTGCTGATTCGGCAGTTGCGGGCAAGACTGTCGTCTTCACCGGCTCGTTGGAAAAGATGACGCGCGACGAAGCGAAGGCCATGGCAGAGCGCCTGGGCGCGAAAGTCGCCGGCTCTGTTTCGAAAAACACCGATTACGTGGTGGCCGGCCCCGGCGCCGGCGCGAAACTCGCCAAGGCGAGAGAGGCGGGGGTGGCCGTTCTGACTGAAGATGAATGGTTCGATCTGGTAGGGGAGCGACGGTGAAATGTTATTCGCATCTAAAATCGCGCTGTGTTCGTAGTTTGTAAGGACGGGTTTCAAACCCGCCCCTACATTATGTTCCCGGCAAATCGGCCGTTTCTCAGATATGGCCGGTCAGAGCCAGCACGATGATGATGAGCAGAATCAGTCCCAGGCCGCCGCCCGGTCCATAACCCCAGCTTCGGCTGTAGCCCCAGGTGGGCAGCGCGCCGATCAGTGCAAGTATCAGTATGATAATGAGGATGGTAGTAAGCATGGCGTCGCCTCGTTCCGATGCATTTTGCTGGGGAACAACGCGGAAGGGTGCACCAGGTTCCAGGTGCGCGTTGTTTATCTTGATCATCTCAACCGTATCATACTTGCAAATCAGAACACTGAGTTAATTTAGCGTGGCGCCGGGTGCCGCGTTATCAGCGTGAAAACCGCTCCTCCCGTGGCAATCCCGAAGACCAGCATCAGAAGCAGCATCGGCATTGCGGTCGAGGCCCCGGCAAGCACATGACCTGAAAGCTGCGCCCCGGCGGCTCCGATTAACATCTGGATGAAGCCGGTCATCCCTGAGGCGGTGCCGGCGACCTGGGGTCGTATGCTGACTGCGCCGGCAACGGCGGTAGGCAATAACAAGCCGTTGCCCACGCCGACGACGATTTGCGGAAGGAAGATCGTCGCCATTTCCCAGCCTGGAAGCGCAACATAGAGCGCCACACTGGCAAGACAGCCGATGATGGTCAGAGCAATTCCCCACCAGATCAGGACGTTGATCCCGAAGCGTACCGTGAGTCGCGATACGAGAAAGTTGCCGGACATGAACCCGATCGAAGGCAGAAAGAACCAGGCGCCATATTCTGCCGACGTGCGGCCCAGCATGGTCACGGCGACGTACGGCGCGCCGCCGAGAAAGCTGAAGAACGGCGCCGAGCCGAATCCGGCACAGAGCGCGTAGCCGAAGAAAACCGGGTTTGCGGCGAGGGCCCGCAGATCGGACGCGAATTGGCTCCGACTGCCGTGCATGTCCGCTTTTGCGCGGGTCTCCGGCAATGCGATAACAGCCCAAACGAAAATGCCTCCCGCCAGGCACGCCGAGAAGATGAATATCGATTCCCAGCCGAACAGCGTGTCGAGAATGCCGCCGATCAGCGGGGCCGCCATGGGCATGAGCACCACGACCGAGGTAACCAGACCAATCATGGAGGCGGCGCGGTCGCGCTCGTAGAGATCCCGGATGATCGCACGCCCAATGACTTGGCCGGTGGACGCGCCGAGGGATTGCGTCACCCGCCACGCCACGAGGCTGGCGATTGTGCTGGCGAAAATGGCGAACGTGCTCGCGACACTTGCCAAGGCAAGGCCCGTGAGCACGACCGGCCGCCGGCCAAAACGATCCGACAACGGACCGAACAGCAGCTGCGCGACCGCGAGCCCGGTCAGATACAGCGATACCGTGAGCTGGACATTGCTGGGCTCGGTCGCGAATCGCGCCACCATGCTGGGAATTGCCGGTACCAGGATGTTGAGCGACAGCGAGCTCACGCCTGTCATCGCGATGAGCAATGTCAGCAATCGCCACGGCGTGCGGCGCTTGACGGGCCGATCCAGGTTTGCTGGTGCAGTGGCCAAGGCTGGTTGTCGGCTCAGGGATGATCGAGCGGACGGGTTGCCGCCGCAAGCCAGGCTGCCGTCCGCGTGTCCAGAAGCGGCGCTAGAGTTTGCATTACACGCGCATGATATCGATCGAGCCACATGCGTTCTTCGGGGTCGAGCATTTCGACCATTACGAGCCGCTGGTCGATTGGTAGCAGCGTGAGCGGCTCGAAGGCATTGAGCGGCTTTTCCGCGTCCGCGACCGCGGGCGCCTCCACGACCAGCTGCAGGTTCTCGATCCGGATGCCGTACGCGCCATCTTTGTAATAGCCGGGCTCGTTCGACAGGATCATGCCGCGCTTAAGAGCGGCGGCGCCGAGCTTGGAGATGCGCGCAGGACCCTCGTGCACGGACAGATAGCTGCCCACTCCGTGCCCGGTGCCATGATCGAAGTCGAGTCCGGCCTGCCACAGGTATTGCCGCGCAAATGAATCGAGTTGAGCGCCGGTCGTGCCGTCCGGAAACACCGCGCGCGCAATGGCGATGTGTCCCTTGAGCACGCGCGTAAATCGGGAGCGCATTTGCGCATTCGGCTCACCCACGGCAACGGTGCGCGTGACGTCGGTCGTGCCGTCCTCGTATTGGCCGCCGGAGTCAATGAGGAACAAGTCGCCTGGTGTAATGACCCGATTGGTCCTCGTGGTGAC
>DATBYX010000458.1:0-3045 GCA_036513475.1 Xanthobacteraceae bacterium
GGGGCAGCGATGCTCTGGCGTTTGCGGTTGATCGGCGTTGGTGTTGGCCGCTTTGATGGCATCGACGGGAATTATTGGCGGTGTGAGCAGTTCGCGGGCGCGGGCGATGTTCTCGGCACGGTGGCCGCTGGCGAGCAGGCCATAGTAGCGGATGCGGTGGAAGCCTGCGGGCAGTACGTGCATGAGGAAGCGGCGGATGAACTCATGGGTCGCCAGGGTCATCACCTGGTAATGGTCACGGCCTTCGCGCCTGTAGTCCTTCCACTTGAAGGTGACGCCTCTCTCGTCAGATGCGAGCAAGCGGCGATTGGAGATGGCGACGCGATGGGTGTAGCGCGCGAGATATCGCAAGACTTCTTTCGGGCCGCCGAATGGGCGCTTGCAATAGACCACCCACTTTGTGTTGCGCAGTGGCTTCAGATACCCAGCGAATGCTTCCGGATCGATGAGCTGGGCATGCTTGCCGAAGAACTGCAACTCACCGGCGCGATGAGCGGCGCTGAGCTTGTGCAGGAACAAGCCGCGGAACAATTCCGAGAGCACGCGCACCGCCAGGAAGAAGCGCGGCTGGCACGAGATCCAACGCTTTCCGTCGAGCGAGAACCCGCCGCCCGGCACGATCATGTGCACATGCGGATGGTGGGTCATTGCCGAGCCCCAGGTGTGGAGGACGGACAGGAAGCCGATGCGAGCGCCGAGATGCTTGGGATCGGCTGCTATGGTGAGCATGGTCTCGGATGAGGCCTTGAACAGCAGGTTGTAGATCACGGCCTTGTTCTGATAGGCGATGTCGGCGATCCGAGCCGGCAGCGTGAATACCACGTGATAGTACGGCACCGGCAACAACTCGGCCTCGCGCTCAGCCAGCCATTCCCGTGCCGCCGCACCCTGACACTTCGGGCAATGCCGGTTGCGGCAGGAGTTGTAGGCGATGATGGTATGCGAGCACTTCTCGCAACGCTCGACATGCCCACCGAGCGCCGCCGTGCGGCAGCGCTCGATAGCCGACATCACCTTCAACTGCTCGAGGCTGACGTGACCAGCAGTGGCAGAACGCCACGCCGCCCCGTGGTCGCGGAAGATATCCGCGACCTCCAGCTTCGGACGGGACACTGCGGCGGGCGGTTACGCCGGCAGCTGCACTTCGCTGCGCTTCTTCTCAGCTTTCCTGCGCCTCTTATGCTCTGGCCTCGCCAGCCGGTCGAGCGGGCTCTCGACGGCGGAGATCATCCCGGCGGCCACGTGGGCATAGCGCGTCGTGGTATCTAATTTAGCATGGCCCAACAGTGCCTGGATGGTTCTGATATGGGTCTGGCGCTCGAGCAGGTGGGTGGCGAAGCTGTGGCGCAACGTATGCAGCGTCACGCCCTTCTTGATCCCCGCCGCATCGGCCGCTTCATGGAACAACCGGTTGAGATGCCGGGTGGTGATCGGCCTGCCGGCAGACTTTCTGCTGGGGAACAGCCATCGCTCCGCCACGGGTATTCCCGCATCGTAACGCGAGGGACGCGCTTTCCACCATTGCCGCAGCAAACTGAGCATCTCGCCCGGCAGCATCACATTGCGGTCCTTGCGGCCCTTCGACTGCTCGATGCAAATGATGTTCTGTGCCCTGTCGATGTGCTTGACCTTGAGCCGCACGATCTCGCTCGCTCGCAATCCGCAGCCATAGCCGAGGCTGAGCAGAACGCGTGTCTTCAGGCTGCCGGCCACCGCCAGCAGTCGCTTCATCTCATCCACGCTCATCACCAGCGGAAGCTTCTGCGGCTCACGAAGATGATAGACCTCTTCCGCGAGATCTAATCGCCGCAGCGTTACCCGGAGCAAAAACCGCAGCCCGGTCATGATGCGGTTGCGGGTGCAAATGCTCACGCCCGTCTCGGCCAGGTACAGCTGGAACCGGCGGACATCATCAAGACTCGCTGTATCAGGGGATCGCTTCAGAAACGCCGCGAACCGCTTGCAGCTGCGAATGTGGCCTCGCTGTGTGCCCGCGCAGAGCTTGCGCGCATTCATATCCTCGATCATACGCTGACGCAGCGGGGTGATAGCTTCGGTTGTCATAGGCAACTCCTGTCTTGGGTGAGGTTCATGACGCCTCGATCCTCAAGACAGGGCTCTTCCCCCGCTACCCACCATCTCTCCCCTGGGGATAATGCTTGCCGTCGGGCAGCTGGCTATCGCGTAGCGATTTAGTGCTGTGGCACGAAGGAGCCCTCGTCAGAGTGCCGTCCAATGTCTGTTGACTGGGGTGCAGCGGACCTACTGGAGGCGAGGTCGTCAATGGCGGGTGAAGGACCACGCGTGGCTCCTGGATGTTAGTCCAGCGAGCGGCGGTGAGATTCACTTACCAGGATTGGCGGTCGGCTGCGTGGTCTCGGTCAGGACCGCAGTGGCGGCCCGGAGACATTGCGCCAGCGCGCGCACCAG
This sequence comes from Xanthobacteraceae bacterium, assembly GCA_036513475.1. Taxonomy (GTDB): domain Bacteria; phylum Pseudomonadota; class Alphaproteobacteria; order Rhizobiales; family Xanthobacteraceae; genus VAZQ01. The sequence continues at coordinate 2,431 of DATBYX010000458.1, forward strand.
ACGTCTGGTTTCGGCGGGCCTGGTCACCGCGAGCGTTGGTTTCACCAGCATGATCTTGCTCACCATGCAGCGCACCTTGAGGACCTGACGGGCGGCTCGGCGGAGAAGCTCAGCATCCGACAGTTGTTCAAGCGTCGGTACAGTTTTAGAGGCAGAATGGGTCGCGGAACACCCCGACGTTTCGCCTTCCAAACATCATGGGGGGGACCAATGAAACCACGCCGCCGACAATTCCTGCATCTAGTCGCGGGCGTTGCCGTGCTCCCAGCCATGTCACGCTTCGCACGGGCGCAAACCTATCCGACGCGGCCGGTGCGGCTGATCATCGGGTATCCTCCCGGTGGATCGGCCGACATGACTGCACGCCTGATGGGACAATGGCTTTCGGAGCGGCTGGGCCAGACGTTCGTCATCGAAAGCCGGCCGGGCGCGGCCACTAATATCGCCACCGAGGCGGTGGTGCATGCACCGCCAGATGGTTACACGCTGCTCCTGGTCGCTCCTGCGAATGCTATCAACGTAACGCTCTATGAAAAGCTCAACTACAATTTCGTCCACGACATCGCGCCGGTCGCCGGTCTCATCCGCTTTCCCAACGTCATGGAAGTAAACCCG
>DATBYX010000459.1:0-4736 GCA_036513475.1 Xanthobacteraceae bacterium
TACCCGCGGCTGGGAACAGGCCGACAGCGCCGCCAAGAGCGCCTTTGCCAAACAGGTCGATCGTTTGCAAAGCGAAGGCATCAAGGTCATCGATGCCGACAAGGATCCTGGCATCGCCGCGATGGAAGAATGCCTGGAACCAGCGCTGCCGCGCTCACTGCGCATCAACACCTGGGAGATGCGTTGGCCGCTCAATACCTATCGCACCCGGGACGCCGCCAAGATCAGTCCTTTGCTGCTTGACCGGCTGCGCGATGCCGAATCCATGACTGTTGGCGACTACCGGCTGCTGCTGGCAGAGCGCGATCGAGCTGGGGAGCAGTGGGAGAAGCTCGCATCCAACATCGACGGGGCGATTGCGCTTGCCGCCCCCGGCGTGGCCCCCATCGGCCTCAACTCAACCGGCAACGCCGCCTTTGCGGTCGTCAGCTCGTATTTGCGCAGCCCTGCGCTGTCGCTTCCTTTATTTAATGCCGACGGGCTGCCCATCGGCTTGCAAGTCATCGGTTTTCGGGACCGCGACGCCGATCTCTTTGCCATCGCGCTCTGGATTTCCGCGACCCTGCCGCAAACTGACATCGTCACCTCTGTCCCCGAGACGGGAGCTGTGGGTTGTGGGCCGGATCCGTATCGTACCTGAACATCTTCGTTACGATGGGGCCTCCGACCAGAGGCTTGAGCTCGGCCTCCAGCGCATCGGCTTTGTCCCTGTCGTAGACCTCGTCCCCCCCGACATACAGCGTGAACGACCTGGTGTATTTGGCCTCTTTTGCGGGGTCCTCGATGGTGTCTTTTGTCCATTCGTAGAGCGGATAATTTTGCACCCCATTTGCCTCCGCCTCCCGGACGTAATCCGCGAAAGCGTCGAACTGGCATTTCAACACCGCATCATGCTTCTTCAAGATGTTCGTCAGCGAGGAAAGCGACGGATCTCGCGGAGCTCGCCGTGCCCGTTCTGCAAACTGGTCGCCCAGGGTCAGTCGCAGCTGGAACTTCAGATCATCGCTCATGCCGTTCCTGCCGATTCGCTGCGGAGCATGTGCCCGCCAAACAGAGGCTGCAGCTCGCACGTCCAACCCAGCGATTCCGGTCCATGCGCTTCGCCTATTCTACCCCCATATGTGAGGGCGAAAAGGTCGTTGGGAACCAACCGGCGGAGGGATGCTTTAAGGTCCTATGGAACACCTCACCTCAAACAGCAGGTAAGAAGGATGAGAGTCTCTGCGATTTTCGCTGCCGTTCTCGTTGCGTTGACAGCGCTATCCGCTCCCGCTTCGGCCAAAGGCTGCCTTAAGGGAGCCGTTGTCGGCGGTGCGGCCGGTCACTTTGCGGGCCACCATGGCGTGCTCGGCGCAGCCGCGGGCTGCCTCGTCGGGCGGCACTACGCTCATAAGCACGCGCGAGCCAATCCGAACCGGACCGGCGCTTATTGATCGATGAGATTTCGCCACTCGATCGGCTCCTCCGGCTCACTGCGCCTTGTCGACGAACTGCGTGACCAAAGTTTTGGACAGGTCGATCGTCGCATTCGCGACTGACGCATCGAACAGTTTGAGCACCTGATAAGCAGTCTCGGCGGCGCCCGCGACGAAACGCCCGTCGCGGGAATACATTTCCCGGCTCGCCGCGAGCGCCTGTATGTAGACCTCCTTGTTCCCGAGCGCGTACTCCGGCGGCATGGCGTTCGCGATATCCTCGGCGGAATGGACCGCCATCCACCTCAGGGCACGCACGAACGCGGCCACGACCGCTTGCACCGCAGCAGGATTGCGCTCGATAAAGGCAGGCGTTGTGTAGACCACTCCGCCAGGATAGGGCCCGCCATAAACGGCCTGGGTGCCTGCAAAGGTGCGGGTGTCGGCCACGATCCGGACCAAGCCTTCGCTCTGCATCAGGCTGATCATCGGGTCGGAGCTCACCAGCGCGTCGATCTCTCCGCGCCGCGCCGCGGCCACCGCGGTCGAAGTGACACCGATGCCGATGAAGGATGCGTCATCCGCTTTGAAACCGCTGCGCACGAGCATGTACGCCGCCATGAAATGCGTGCTCGATCCCGGTGAGGTCACGCCGATCTTCAGGCCTTTCAGGCTCTGTGGCCCCGCGTAGGCGATTGCCTTGGAAGCGAGAGTGCCGAGGACAAAACCGGGATAGAGGCCGTAGTGCAGCACCGCGACCACCGGCTGGCCCTTGGCTTGCATCTGGATGGTGTGATCGAACGTGCCCACGCCCAGATCGGCGCTGCCGCCGATCAGCGACTGCAGGGCACGGGCGCCGCTCTGGACATCGGCAATCTCCGCATCGATCCCGAGCTCTTTAAAATAGCCGAGGCGTTCGGTCACCGAGAGCGGGAGATAAAAGATCGCGGACTTGCCACCGACAACGAGCCGGACCTTCGTTTCCGCGGGCCGATCTTGCGCGCCCGCGCCGTGCATCAGCAGCGCGAGCGCGGTGGCGATCGCAACGCGCAACAAGGCGCTCCCCGAAGCTGCGGGAAAAGCAGAAATCATCAACCTTGCTCCTCAGTCGCCATACCGTGTCCTCGTCATGCGCGGGAACGCAGTCAAGCTTGCGCAGACTGCGTAAACTTGGTTGCGGTCCCGCGCATCCACGTCTTTCGTGCGGCAGCGAAGGCGTGGATGTCCGGGACAAGTCCCCGGACAAATCCTGACAAGTCCCGGCCATGACGACGTGATTCCAGTCAATGGAAACATCCTCTACCATGCGACCCGCAGCAAGGGAGGCACAGGATCATGGCAGAGAAGGAGACCCACCGGATTGGACGGGACGCACGTCTCGCTAAAGTTATTCCGCCTTCAGGTTTGCTGCCTTGATGATCGGCCACCATTTCGCGATCTCGGCGCGCTGATAAGCGCCGAGCGCTTCGGGTGTCTGCTGATCCGGCGGAAAAATCTCCTGGCCAATGTCGGCGAGCCGTTGCCGTAGGTTTGCATCGCCCAAGCCAGCGACCGTGGCGGAATTGAGCTTGGTAGTAATATTCGCCGACGCCCCCTTCGGAGCAAATAGTGCCTGCCAATTCAAGGCGCGCAATCCGGGGAGCCCGGCCTCATCGACCGTCGGAATATCCGGAGCCGCAGCAAGGTGCTTCTTGCCTGTAACGGCATAGGCGATGACATTTCCGGCGCGTACCTGCGGAAGAGAGTTCGCGGCGGTGTCGATCATGAAATCGATCTGTCCGGCTACGAGGTCCTGCATGGCCGGCCCGAGACCGCCGCGATAAGGCACAAATCGGAACTGGGCTCCGGTTGCTCTCTGGAGCAACAGGCCGCCCGCGGTGGATATGCCGCCCGCACCCGACGTCCCCTGGGTCGCTTCGCCCGGATGCGCTTTTAGCCATGCGATGAAGTCTTTCAGCTGGCGGGCCGGAATGGTCTTTCTTGCCACGATCAGGAGCGGATCGCTCGACACCAGCGCAATCGGCGCAAAGTCCTCGATGAGGTCGTATCGCAGGGAGAACTGACGCCGTTCAAGACGTGGGTCGCCCAGTTTCCGAAGACGATCGTGTAGCCATGCGGCGATGCGCCGGCCACGCGTCCAACCCCGATCGTGCCCGATGCTCCGGCGACGTTTTCGACAATGAGCGGCTGACCAAGGGGCTCGCGCATACCCTCCGCCACGATCCGCCCGATGGTGTCGCTTGGACCGCCGGCGCCGAAAGGAACGACCATGGTGATCGGGCGGCTTGGATAGGGTTGTGCTCCCGCGACGACAATCGCCGCCAGGACGAGGGCCAGTCCGGCTGTCACATACTTGGCCGTCTTGCCCCAGGGCATCCCAATAGGTTCAGCCCAGAACGACACTGCGAACCCGCCCCCTTCGCATCGGCATGCCCAGGATTAGCTCATCGCAGGACGTCACACCGCGCTCTGATATGCGTCGACGATCTCGCTGCCCGTTGCAAACCAGACGCCCTGCTGCTCCTTCATGTGCGCAATGGCGCGCGCAAGATATTTGATGCGCAGCGGCTGGCCGGAAATCATGGGATGGAGCGGAATGCCCATTACCCGCGGCTGCTTGCGGCTGTCGGCATACAGCGTATCGAATTGGTCGATCACGGACCGTAGATATTGCTCGCCCGTGTAGCCCTTGCGCATGTAGAGCGGAATGTCGTTGATCTCGGCGCAATAGGGGATTGCAAACATCTTGCCGGATTTGACTTTCATGGGATAGGGCTGATCGTCGTTGTTCCAGTCCCCGCAGTAGATCACGCCCTCTTCGGCGAGAATGTCGAGAGTGTTATAGGTCTCGCTCAGTCCGGCGCCGAGCCAGCCGCGCGGTCGTTTCCCAGTGGCCTGCTCGATTGTTTTCAGGATCCCGCGGATCGTGTCCCGCTCCTGCTCGGGATTGAGCCCCGCGAGCGTGGTGGAATTGGTGGTGCCGTGGCCCATGAACTCCCAACCGCGCTTCTTCATCTCCTCGACTGCTTTGGGAAACACGTCGCAGACCTGGGAATTCAGCGCAACCGTCGCTTTGACGCCTGCTTGGTCGAAGACATCAGCGAGACGCCACAAACCGACACGCATCCCATACTCTCGCCATGCATAATTGTACACATCCGGAACGTAGTTAGTTGGATTCGGGGAGACCCCGACGCCAAATGCGGAGTCGTATTGCCAGACCTCCACATTGGGCGCAAACCAGACGGCAATCGTGGCGTTGCCTGGCCATTTGAACGGCTTGCGTTCGGTAATGAAGGAATCGTCGTATCGCTCCGACCG
>DATBYX010000460.1:0-3586 GCA_036513475.1 Xanthobacteraceae bacterium
TGCTGCGTGGAGCGGTTGTCCCACACGGCGATCGTATGCGGCTCCCAATGCAGCCGGAACTGATATTCGGGGATCAGCGCCTGATGGAAGAGCGTATCAAGCAGGGAGCGGCTCTCGCATTCCTCCATGCCCTCGATGGCGGTCGTGAACTGTGGATTGACGAACAGCACCTTTCGCCCCGAGACCGGGTGCACCCGCACGACCGGGTGCAATTGCGGCGGATACATCAATTCAAACTGCTGCAGCTTCTTGCGGTCTTCCAGGCTGTGGCCGAAGAGGGGACGGAAAGGCTTCATGTCGTGAATGGCGACGAGGCCACAGATGTATCGCTGCACGCGGTCGCTCAACCCGTCGAACGCGGCCGACATGCTGACGAACATGGTATCTCCTCCGACCGCGGGCACTTCCTTGGCACATAGGACGGTCGCCATTGGCGGTTCGGCCCGGAAGGTCTCATCCGAATGCCACACGTCTGTTCCGAACGGAGGGGTGCTCTCGTCATTGCGGAATTTGATCAGCTCTGGTGCGTTTTTGCCTTCATTCGGCGCAAAGGGATGCACGGTCAGCTCGCCAAAGCGCCGACCGAATGCCATTAATTGCTCGGACGTGATCTCCTGGTCGCGAAAGATGATCAGCTCGTTCTCGACCAGGGCCGTTTCGATGGCCCCAAATTGCGCGTCCGGCAGCGTATAGCGCAGATCGACCCCGGAGATCTCCGCCCCCAGGTTCACGCCTACACGCCGGACCGTCACCCCGGAGCGTTGCGACACTAGCGGCCTTGCCACGCTTGGATTGACGCGCTCGTTCATGCGGTGATCCTCCTTCTGGGAGCGGATTATCCGTCGAGGCCCGGGTAACCGCAACCAGGTCACTGCGAGCCATTGCCGGAGCAAGCGCGTTTTGGCAGCCTGGACAGCGCGCAAGAGTGAGAGTGGAGGGCCAGCTGCACCAAGGCCACTGAGGGAGGGAAGCGATGACACCCAGATTGCGCATTGTTTTGTTCTGGACAGCGATTGCACTGCTGCTGAGCGGCCGCATTACTGGCGCGCAGCCGATCGAGTTGAAGCTCGCTTATTTCGTCGGCGATCAGCACGCGATGTCGCAATGGCTGATCAAGTGGGCGAATAACCTGGAGAAGGATTCCGGCGGACGCATCACGGTCAAGCGATTCCCGGGCTCGCAAATGGGCCCGGTGCAGCAGCACTATGATTTCGTGCGAACGGGACAAGCCGACGTCGCCTGGTTCCTGCACGGGGCAACGCCTGGGCGCTTTCCGCTGACCGAGCTTGTTCAGGTCCCCTACCTCGTCGGCAGTGCCGAGATCGGCACCAAGGTTCTCAACGACTCCGAGTTGCGGTCAAAATACCTCGATGCCGAGCATAAGGGGGTCAAAGTCCTTCTCCTGCTCACCCACCAGCCCGGCAACGTGCACACCACCAAGAAGCCGATCCGGACAGTGGAGGACATTAAGGGGCTCCGAATCCGCTTCGCCTCCCCGACCATCCGCGACTTCATCGCGGCACTGGGTGGAACGCCGGTCGGCGTGCTTCCGACTGAGCAGGTCGAGCAGCTCCAGAAAGGCACGATCGACGGCGTCTTCATCGATTACGGCGGTGCCGGAATCGCGTTCAAGATGGGCGGCGTCCTGAAATATTCGACCGAGATGTACTCCTACGTGTCGAGCTTCGGCGTGGCGATGAATCCCGATTTCTGGAACAGATTGCCGCCCGACTTGCAGGGAATAGTGACGAAATCGATGACGGGGGTCGAGAAGGAAGTGGGCGAGGCCTGGGACGGCTTGGACGTTCCGGGCAAGAAAGCGATCATGGATGGCGGCGGCGAAGCGATCCGGCTTTCCCCCGAGGAGAATGCCAGGTTTCGTAAGATTGGCGCAGAAGTAGCGGAAGCCAGAGTGAAGGACCTCGAGAGCAAAGGCATGCCGGCCCGCGCCATCTACGATAGGATGAAATCACTGGCACAAGAGCATGCGAAGAGCTCGAAGAACTTTTGGAATTAGGGCCTCTTTCTGAATGAAATTGGTGCGCTCGCATCGGTACATAGTTCGAAGCGCGAGCATTTGTGCCTGAGCCGAGAAACGCCTGGCGTTCGAGGATCTCCGCGACCTGCGGCCTGATCGCATCCGTTTTTCTCGGCGGCATGCTGCTGCTCACCGTCGCCGACGTGGTTCTGCGCGCGCTGATCAATCTCCCGATCCCCGGCGTCTACGACCTCATTGAGCTGTTGCTCGCCGCGACCTTTTTCTTCGCGCTGCCGTGCGTCTTTCTGCGCGACGAAAACATCCTCGTCAATTCGATCGATGATCTGGCCCCACGCTGGGTACCGATGCTCAAGCGTGCGGCAAACCTTCTCGCCGCGGTCATGCTGGCGCTGATGGCTTGGCAGGGGTTTATCGCCGCCCGCGACAGTTATGAATTCCACGACGTCACCGGGGACCTTGGCCTGCCGCGGACATGGCATTGGCTTGCCCTGCTGATCGGCGTGATCGGTTCAGCGATTGCTGCGCTCGCCATGGCATCGCGCCGTGAGGATGGGCCGGAGGCATGAGCATGAGCGTCGCCACCATCGGCATGCTCGGCGTAGCCTTGCTGCTGGTCCTGATTTTCCTGCGCGTACCGATCGCGGTGGCGCTTGGCCTTTCCGGGCTGCTCGGATACGCCGCGATCGATGGCTGGCACTCGGCGCTGAGAATGTTCGGTCTCGTGCCGTATCAGTTGGCGAGCGCCTATTCGCTCTCCGTCATCCCATTGTTCATTCTGATGGGCGCCGTGGCCGCACGCGGCAAGATGGCGACCGAGCTGTTCCAGGCCTGCAACGCCGTCTTCTCAGGAGTTCGTGGTGCGTTGGCGAACGCAACCATTGGCGCCTGCGCGCTGTTCGGCGCGATCTGCGGCTCTTCCATCGCGACCGCTGCCACCTTTTCCCGGGTTGCCATCCCGGAGATGCGCCGGCATGGCTACGACTCGGCATTCGCCGCGGGCGCAGTCGCCTCGGCAGGCACCCTCGACGTGCTGATCCCGCCCTCTGTGTTGATCGCGATCTATGCCATCGTCGCGGAGCAGTCGCTGGTCCAGCTCTATGCGGCGGCCTTCATTCCGGGCTTCGTGCTTGCCGGTCTCTACGTGGTGACGGTGTGGGTCGTCGCGCTCCTGCGGCCAGACTGGATCCCCAGGGTCAGGTCCATGCCTTGGCGCATCCGTCTGCGCGCATCGGTCGGCATGTGGAAGCTTGGTGTGCTGTTCTTCTTCGCCGTGTTCGGGATTTATCTTGGCTGGTTTTCGCCGACCGAAGCTGCCGCAATGGCGGCGTTTGTAGCGATTCTGATCGCTTTTGCCACGGGCGCAATGCGATGGCGTGGCCTCATCGAATGCATGCTCGAGACAGTCTACACCACGGCGGCGATCTTCTTCATCGTGGTCGGCGCTTTCATCTTCTCGCGCTTCATCGTGCTCACGCAATTCCCCAACGAGCTCACGCGATGGGTGGAAAGCATGGGCTTCTCATGGTTCTGGATCGTGATGGCGGTCATGGCACTCTATGTGCTGCTCGGAACGTTTCTGGACGAGGT
>DATBYX010000461.1:0-2871 GCA_036513475.1 Xanthobacteraceae bacterium
GGATGTAGCACAGCGACATCCGGGGGGAGCGTCCCATGCGCGCCAACTCAAGGCGTTACCATACTCTCGATCGTCATCGTCCGCGTATGCGGACGATCCAGTAACCTCCAAACCTCCGGTTTGAGACGCCTTCGCCTCAACCTGCCGCGGCGTGATTACTGGATGCCCCGCATAAAGCGGGGCATGACAACCGCGAGGTTGAGCATGATGCTTATGTTAGCGCGCATGGGGGAGCGTCCCCGCATTTCGCTGACGCTCATGAGGGGTAAGGCAGCCTATGCATGCTCAAAAAGTAATCAGATCGGCACGTTCACGGGCGCGCTTCGCCGGGCTACACTTCAACATGCGGCTGCGCATGTGCAAGACGAATGAGGTTTTCATGCTCGCCATCCTCCTGCGACCCGCCAGGCTCGCCATACCCGTTGTCCTCGCAGCGATGTCCATTGCGTGGGCGCAGCAGGCAGCTGCGGAAGCCAAGGTACTCAAGGTCGGAACGCTGAAGCTCATTCATGGCATCTCCGCCTATTTCTATGAAAAGTTCGTCCCAGCGGGCTACACGGTCGAGGTCTATCCATTCGAGAGTCCGACCGACGGCAAGAATGCGGTGCTCACCGGCACTGTCGACACCTGCATCCACGGCATCGCCGCGTTTCTGCTCGGAGCCGCCGCCGGCGAGCCGATCGCGATCGTCGCCAATGCCAACAACCGCGGGATGGCGGTGATGGCAGGCGCCAACACAGACATCAAGTCGATCAAGGATCTCAGGGGCAAGCGGGTTGCGATCTGGCCGGGATCGACGCAGGAGGCCGTCATCCTCGAGCGGCTGCGCATGGAGGGCATGTCCATCAGGGACATCCAGCCGATCCGGCTGCAGTTCTCCGATCATCCCGCGGCACTCGCGCGCGGCGATATCGACGCCTATGTCGGCGCGGAGCCGGCACCCGGCATCAGCCTCGCGAACGGAACCGGCCGGCTGGTCGAATATCCCTATTCCACGCCCATCGGCTCCCTCAACATGATCCTGTCCGCCAGCGAGAAAGCGGTGAAAGAAAACCCGCAACGCGTCCAGATGATCGTTGACATGCACAGGAAAGCCGTCGACTACGCGATGGCACATCCTGAGCAGATCGTCGAGGTCGCGATGCAGAAGCTCGGGCAGCAGAAAAAATCGATCGAGCTTGCGGTGCCCAATGTGGAGCTCGCGTGGAAGATCGATGACGTGTTCATGCAGCGCGCCAACGCCTACACCCAGTTGATGTTCGAGAACAAGCAGATCCGCCAGATGCCCGATCTCAGTCGCTACATCACCAAACAGTTCATGTAGCGCAGGCTGACCCGGGCATCGTCTTGAGCGAGCAGGTCACGATCCTTCCCGAAGCGACACAGCCGTCTATCGATCAAACGCCCGCAGCGCCTCGCCGCCGCGGGCGTTTGCTTGAAAGATTACGCACGGCCGCCCTCGGGGTCGGTTTTCCGCTGCTGCTCATCGCCTTGTGGGATCGCGCGGTCGCCATTAGCGGCACGCGACTGGTGCCGAGCCCGCGCGACGTCGGCGTGATGATGTACGACTTCTCCTTCGGCGGCATCTATGACGATGCGTTCAGCGGCACCATCCTCACCCACGTGTGGAAGTCGATGACGCGGGTCTACGGCGGCTTCTTTCTCGCGGCGCTGATCGGCATTCCGCTCGGGCTGATGATCGGACGTATCAGGATCCTGCGGCAGCTGCTGGATCCGACCATCAACCTGCTGCGGCCGATTCCCGTCACTGCCTGGCTGCCGCTCTCGATGATATTCTTCGGGCTCGGGCCGAATGCGGCGATATTCCTGGTATTTCTCGGCGCATTCTACCCGATCCTGCTCAACACCATCTTCGGCGTGCGCTCGGTCGATGTGCGCCTGTTCGAGGCCGCCGCCATGCTCGGCTGCTCGGGCTCGGGCATGTTTCGCCAGGTGGTGTTCCCCGCCTCGCTGCCGGCGATCTTCAGTGGCCTCCGCATCGCCCATGGATTTGCCTGGATCCTGATTGTGGTCGGCGAAATGACCGGGGTCCCGACCGGACTCGGCTCGGTGATCATGGACGGGCGCACGCTCTCGCGCACCGACCTAGTCGTGACCGGAATGATCGTGATCGGAGTGTGCGGGTTCGTAACCGATCGCCTCATCGTCATCATCAGCAATCGCGTCCTGAAATGGAGCCCACAGCACCATGCATGAGCGCGGCCAATCCCACATCGCGATCCGCGGTGCAACCAAGCGATTTGCGATAGGTGATGGCGAAGTAGAAGCGCTGGGGCGCATCGATGCGAACATCGAACGCGGCCAGTTCGTCTGCCTGATCGGCGCATCCGGCTGCGGCAAGACGACCATGTTACGCATCATCGCTGGTTTCGAGGAGGCGAGCACCGGGGAAGTCCTGGTGGACGGCAAGCAGATCACCGCTCCGGGCAGCGATCGCGGCATGGTGTTCCAGGATTATGCGCTGTTCCCCTGGATGACAGTGCGCCAGAACATCGGCTTCGGCCCGCGCCAGCGCCGGCTGGCGCGAAGCGACGTCGATGCAATCACGGACGAGCTCGTCAGGCTGGTGGGACTCGAACACGCGGGCCGCCGTTATCCGAGCCAACTCTCAGGCGGCATGAAACAACGCGTCGCCATTGCGCGCGTGCTGGCGAACAACGCCAATGTCCTGCTCATGGACGAGCCGTTCGGGGCGCTGGACGCGCTCACGCGCGAGCAGCTCCAGCACGAGCTGCTGCAGATCTGGGCGCGCACCCGCGTGACCGTCATCTTCGTCACCCATTCCGTGGAGGAGGCGGCGCTGCTCGCCGACCGCGTCCTGGTCATGAGCGCCGGACCGGGCCACATCGA
>DATBYX010000462.1:0-5961 GCA_036513475.1 Xanthobacteraceae bacterium
ATCGCCTCGACCCGCCAACAGCTCGGGAACAGAGATATCCTCCTCGATTTCGTCCCAGTGCAGGCCAACGCGCGTGAGCTCGACCCGCGCGCGTTGTGCAGGGCTCGCAAGCAGAAGGCGCGGAAACCATGCCAGCGGGACGCCGAGCGTGCGGCCATCGCTCAGCTCGACCCACATCGTGTGCGCGTCGAAGTGCACCGACATGGCCGAGAGGTCCATGCGAGCCCTGTCAGCTGCACCCCGTGGTGCCGCCGCAGGTGTCGCATTTCAGGCAGGTGCCGTTGCGCACCAGGGTGAAATTGCCGCATTCGCCGCAGGCTTCGCCCTCGTAGCCCTTGGCCTTGGCCTCGGCGCGCTTCTCGGCCGCGACCACGCGTGCCTGCGCCCGCCCCTCGGGGATGGCCAAGGCGTGCTGCTGCTCGAGCTGCTCCGTGGGCGAAAGCTTCTGCTCGGGCTCCGATTTGAGCGCGACGCTGCCCGAGATTTCGGCGCGGGCTTCGCGGCCGCCGAAAGCCGTGACGTTCGAGCCGCCGCCCCGAGCTTCGCCCGCAAACGCGGTAGGAGCGGAACCGGAGCTGCGCGCGCCACCCTCCCCGACATCGGGGGAGGATGTCCGCGCTTCGCTCGCCGCACCTCCTGGGAGAACCGAGAGCTTGTCGGTGCGCGAGCGCGTGAGCCCGCGCGAGACATATCTGGTCGAGGACGGGCCGGGCTTGCCCTCCACCACGCCCTTGCCGAGCGCGTCGAAGCCGCCTTCGGTCGGATCGACATGGGCGAGATCGAAGCGTTCGAGATAGCTCACCGCCAGCTCGCGGAACACATAATCGAGAATCGAGGTCGCATATTTGATGGAGTCGTTGCCCTGCACCGGCCCTGAGGGCTCGAAGCGCGTGAACGTGAAGGCATCGACATATTCATCGAGCGGCACGCCGTATTGCAGCCCCAGCGACACCGCGATGGCGAAATTGTTGAGCAAGGAGCGCAGCGCCGCGCCCTCCTTGTGCATGTCGATGAAGATTTCGCCGAGGCGGCCGTCGTCGTACTCGCCGGTGCGCAGATACACCTTGTGGCCGCCGACGACGGCCTTTTGCGTATAGCCTTTGCGCCGATCGGGCATGCGCTCGCGCTCGCGCATCACCACGATGCGCTCGACCACCTTCTCCACCACCTTCTCTGCAAGCGCGCTTGCCCGCGCCGCGGCCGGCTTATCGATGAAAGCCTCGATGACGTGGTCGTCTTCCTCTTCTTCGGCGATCAGCTGCGATTGCAGCGGCTGCGAAAGCTTGGAGCCGTCGCGATAGAGCGCATTGGCCTTGAGCGCGAGCTTCCACGACAGGAGATAGGCCGCTTTGCAGTCCTCGACCGTGGCATCGTTGGGCATGTTGATGGTCTTGGAGATCGCACCCGAGATAAAGGGCTGCGCAGCCGCCATCATCCGGATGTGGCTCTCGACCGAGAGGTAACGCCTGCCGTTGCGCCCGCACGGATTGGCGCAGTCGAATACCGGATAGTGCTCCGGCTTGAGGTACGGAGCGCCTTCGAGCGTCATTGCACCGCAGACGTGGACGTTAGCTGCCTCGATCTCTCGTTTGCTAAAGCCAAGCACCGAGAGAAGATCGAATCGCGGGTCGGCAAGCTTCTCTGCCGGGATTCCGAGCTTGGCGATGCACTCCTCTCCCAGCGTCCATTTATTGAACACGAATTTGATGTCGAAAGCGGTGGGCAGCGCCCGTTCGAGCCTCTCGATCGCCTCGGATGAAAAGCCCTTCTGTTCCAGGATGGCAAGATTGATGCCGGGGGCTTGGGCGAGGCTGCCATGGCCGACCGCATAAGTCTCGATCTCCGCAATCTGCGATGGCGAATAGCCGAGCACCCGCAGCGCTTCCGGCACCGCGCGGTTGATGATCTTGAAATAGCCGCCGCCCGCGAGCTTCTTGAACTTGACCAGCGCAAAGTCGGGCTCGATGCCGGTGGTGTCGCAATCCATGACCAGGCCGATGGTGCCGGTCGGGGCGATCACCGAAACCTGCGCATTGCGGTAGCCGTGCTGCTCGCCAAGCGAGAGCGCGCGATCCCAGGCGCGCTCGGCATGCTCGATCATGCGTGCGTCCGGACAGGCCTTGTGATCGAGCGGAACCGGCGGCGTTGCAACCTTCTCATAGCCGGTGCGCTCGCCGTGCGCCGCGCGCCGGTGATTGCGGATGACACGCAACATGTGCTCGCGATTCTTCTTGAACCCGGGGAACGCACCAAGCGCCCCCGCCATCTCCGCCGACGTGGTATAGCTCACGCCGCTCAAGATCGCCGTGAGCGCGCCTGCAATCTGTCTCCCCGCATCCGAGTCGTAGGAAATGCCCGACGACATCAACAGCCCGCCGAGATTGGCATAGCCGAGGCCCAGGGTGCGGTACTCGTAGGAGAGTTGCGCGATCTCGCGCGAGGGGAACTGCGCCATCAGGACCGAGATTTCGAGCACGACCGTCCACAGCCGCACGGCGTGCTCATAACCTTCCAGGTCGAGCTGCCCTTCCTCCGCTGCCGAATGCGGGCGCCAGAAGGCCAGCAGATTCATCGACGCGAGATTGCAGGCCGTGTCGTCGAGAAACATGTATTCCGAGCACGGGTTGGAGGCGCGAATCGGGCCCGCTGCCGGGCAGGTGTGCCAGTCATTGATCGTGGTGTGATATTGCAGCCCCGGATCGGCGCAGGCCCACGCTGCAAAGCCGATCTTCTCCCACAGCGCGCGCGCCTTGACCGTCTTTGCTATCTTTGCCGGCTTGGTGCGCCAGAACAGGTCCCAGTCGCTGTCCGCTTCCACCGCCTTGAGGAATTCGTCGGTGACCCGAACAGAGTTGTTCGAGTTCTGTCCGGAGACGGTGAGGTAGGCGTCCGAATCCCAATCGGTATCGTAAACGGGAAAGTCGATTTCGGTGTATCCCTGCTTGGCGAATTGGATCACGCGCTTGATGTAATTGTCCGGCACGTGGTCCCTGCGCGCGGCTTTGATCTCGCGCCGCAGCACCGGATTCTTTTCGGGGTCAAAGCAGTCGTCGCCGGATCCTTCGCAAAGGACACAGGCCTTCATGATGGCCTTGAGGTGCTTCTGGTTGATCCTCGAGCCGGTAACCAGCGAGGCGACCTTCTGCTCCTCGATCACTTTCCAGTCGATGAACTGTTCGATATCGGGATGATCGGTGTCGACGATCACCATCTTGGCGGCACGCCGGGTGGTGCCGCCCGATTTGATGGCGCCCGCGGCGCGATCGCCGATCTTGAGAAAGCTCATCAACCCCGATGATTTGCCGCCGCCCGCCAGACGCTCGCCGTCCCCCCGCAACCTCGAGAAGTTCGAACCCGTGCCGGAGCCATATTTGAACAGCCGCGCCTCACGGACCCACAGGTCCATGATGCCGCCTTCGTTCACGAGATCGTCGGCAATGGACTGGATGAAACACGCGTGCGGCTGCGGGTGCTCGTAGGCGGTTTTCGACCTGGTGAGCTTGCCCGTCTTGTAGTCGACGTAAAAGTGCCCCTGGCTCGGGCCATCAATGCCGTAGGCCCAGAACAGGCCGGTGTTGAACCATTGCGGCGAGTTTGGCGCCGCCATTTGCATCGCGAGCATGTAGACGAGTTCGTCGAAGAAGGCGCGCGCATCCGATTCGGAGTCGAAATAGGCCCCTTTCCATCCCCAGTAGGTCCAGGTGCCGGCGAGCCGCTCGAAAACCTGTTTTGCCGAATGCTCTCCGGCAGTGCGCTCCTTCTCGGGCAAGGCTTGAAGAGCCTCGTCGTCCGCAATCGAGCGGCGAAGCCACGGCGGAACGCTCTCTTCATCGACCGGTTTGAGCCGGACGGGCACACCTGCCTTGCGAAAATACTTTTGCGCGAGCACGTCGGCGGCGACCTGCGACCAGGACGCGGGCACTTCGACATTCTCGGCCCGGAAAACCACGGATCCGTCCGGGTTGCGGATTTCGCTTCCCGTCAGCCGGAACGCGATGCCTGCATAGGGGGATTGACCTTCTTTGGTGTAGCGCCGCTCTATCCGCATCTTATGCCTCGTTATCGTTGGGCGCGGCGGCTCCGTAGGGGGTTCCCCCTCATGTAAGCCGTCGCCATGCTTCCCGCCGCGACCCTGGCCTCCAGCCGCGATACGGATGGCTCGTCGGAAATCTGCTCAACGCCCTGTCCCGAAGTCGTAGGGCGACCCCGGTATCCGGCACGTCCGGTGCGTCTTTCCCAAAGGCACGACAAGGCCGCTTTCCGGCGCCGTTCGGCAACGGAGCGGTTACGCAGACGCCTTCAGGAGAGCGCCCGGCGGGACTTCGAACCACTCGCGCCGAACCACGTGAAGCTAAGATGACAACCCGCCGTTCGTCAAGAGCTAGTACGGGTGTCATGAAAAAAGTCTAAATCTGGTGGGAAAGGTGTGGAAAGCGGGGGCGACTCACCCCCCGGTGCGGCAACTATCGGATATGTCGGGCCGATTCGGAAGCGCCCTTCCACAGGGACGGCACGCGGAAGTCGCACGATCCTCCGTTATTCGTAGGGGCGAGCCATTGCCTCGCCCTCTTTCAGGGTGCGGCGGCGGATGGAGCGCGACGCATGCGTCGCCCCTACGAAACACGATCCTCCCCTTCGTAGGGGCGAGGCTTTGCCTCGCCCTCTTTCATGGTGCGGCGACGGATGGAGCGCGACGCATGCGTCGCCCCTACGAAACACGATCCCCGCCCCCTTCGTAGGGGCGAGGCATTGCCTCGCCCTCTTTCAGAGTGCGGCGGCGGATGGAGGGCGACGCATGCGTCGCCCCTACGAAACACGATCCCCCTTCGTAGGGGCGAGGCATGCCTCGCCCTCTTTCAGGGTACGGCGGCGGATGGAGGGCGACGCATGCGTCGCCCCTACGCGTGGGCCGATTCACTTCAGCACCAGATCGAGCTGCAGGATCTCGTTATAGGGGACCGCAGAGTGCTCGATGCCGTTGCCGGCGGACTGGCCGTCTCCACTCACGGTGTAGAAGCGATTGCCGATCACGCCGGCAGCAAGCCCATGCCGCGGGTGCGGCATGGAAGGAAGCACCTGCCATTGGTTGCTCGCGGGATCGTACGCTTCCATCGCCTTGAAGGCCGCGAGGAAGCGCTGATCCTGCACTTCACCCCCTGCCACCAGCACATGATTGTTGTAGAGCCCGCCCGCGATCGCGCTTCGCGCCGTCGGCATTCGTGCGCGCGGCGACCAGAGGTCCGCAGCCGGATCGTACATCTCGACGAGATCCACATTGTTGCTGGCACTCGATATGAAACCCGAGCCCACGCGCCCACCGATGGCATACAGTTTGTCCCCGGCGCCGATTGCCACGTGGTGATTGCGGGCAAGCAGCAGCGGCCGGACCGCCTTCCAGCTGTTTGCTGCCGGGTCGTATTCCTCGACTGTCGCGACGACATTCTGTGCGCGGGCGGGATGAATTCCGTTCTCGGTCACTCCGGGGAGCGAGTTGACCCCGCCGGTCACGTAGATCTTGCCGTTGACCACCCCGGCTGCAGCCGCGCCCCGCTTCGTGGGCATGGGCGCGAGCTCTTTCCACTCGTCCGTCGCGGGATCGTATTCCCATGCACTGTTTGTTGGAACCCAACCGGGACTGCCGCTCTCGGGATAGGTGAAGCCTCCGAAGGCGTAGATCTTGTTGTTCAGCGTTGCAAAGGCGACGTGGTGAGAAGCAAGCCGCATCAGCCGCTTTCTCGCCCACTGATTGGACGTCGGATCATATTCGAAGACCAGCGCTTTCGGTTTCCAGCCAGGCGCAAGGCCTGCAAACACGTAAAGCTTCCCGGCCGCCGTCGCGCCCAGCACTTCCTCCGAAGGTTCGGGGAACGGCGCGCCCTGCACCCAGGGATGCGCTGCCGAGGGCGTGGGCAGCGGGGCTTGCGCGAACGCAGGAGCGGCCGCGCTCAATACACTGCTCCC
>DATBYX010000463.1:0-3087 GCA_036513475.1 Xanthobacteraceae bacterium
AGGACACCGCCTGCGAGCAACAGCCCGACGATTTCCAAAAGCTCGATGGTGAAGGCCGCAAACGCGATCCGCAGCACCGTCGCGGCGACAATCCCGATCAGGATCGCTCGCCCGCGCAGTTTTGCTTCGAGTCCGGAGGCGGCAAGCCCGATGACGATCGCATTATCCCCGGCCAGCACGAGGTCAATCATCACCACCTGAAGCAGCACCGTCAGCCCATGGGTGGTAGTGAGGGTCTGCAGGACGTCAGCCGTAGACATCTGATTACCGCCAATGCGTTAGGACTAGGACCGGGTCCTTGACTCCTGAAAAGGGTTGCTTGCTTATCCGCCCACCGTAGGGAGATCGAAATGCGAATGCATCGGATTGCAATGGGCGTAGCACTTTCCGTCTCGGTCGCTTGCCTGGGAGGACTGGCCGGCGGTGCTTCGGCTCAGGATGCTCCTCAAAAGCTTTCCGGCGTTGCAGCCTGGAATCAGCTGGTGGGCAACTCGATCACCGGCAAGGAAGACGGCGAGACACTGGTGGAATATTACGCTGCGGACGGAACCGCTAAATCGATGCGCGGCAACGAAATATCGACCGGACAATGGGCGCTCGTAGGCGAAACAATCTGCTTTCGCTACGCCGACGAAAAGGAGATGGAATGTTACCGGCTGGACGTCATGGGCAACACGGTCACTTTCACGGATAAAAGCGGCACAGGCTCCCGCTATGAGATCGTCAAGGGCAATCCACAAGGACTCTGAACTCTCGAGCCGATGCGATCGGCAAAGCTCGATGGCAGCCGCTTACTCCGGCAACGGCTTTCCGCGCGTTTCCGGCAGGAACGGAGCCGCCACCAGGCTCAGAATGTAGACCGTCGCGATCATCACCGCGGCCTGGCTGAACCCGCCAAAATTCGCGATCAGCCAGCCCGAGATCAAGGGTCCGATCCAGGCAATCAGGCGCGGCGTGTTGAACACGAACGCCGCGGCGGTTGCGCGCACGCGCGTCGGGAACAGTTCCGGCAGCCACGCCGCCATCCAGGTGTACTGGCCGGATACAAAAATGCCGCTGAACGCCCCGGCGAGCAACAGAAGCGTGAGATCGTGGGTCCAGAGAAAGAACACAGGCACAGACAGGAATGCCAACGCGACATAGGCCATGGTGACCGGCTTGCGGCCATAGACATCCGCAAGGAAGCCGAACCCGGCATATCCGAAGATCGCCGCGCCATTTGCTGCCATCGCGACGTAGCTCGCCCACTGCTGCGCCGGCAGGCCCGCTTTCGCAGCGAGGCTCGCCATGTAGGGCGGCATCCAGGCGGAGATTCCCCAGAAGGCAAATGTAGTAGCGAGCGACATCAGGAAAGTCAGGATCACGCGAGTGCGGATCTCGGGCTCGGCGAACAGATCAGCCAGGGTGAAACGGGCGAGCGCCTGCTCCTGCCCGCTCAGGGCAACGCCGCTGCGCTTGCGCTCGGTCGCGGCGGCGCGACGCTCGTTCACGCGCTCCCATTTGTCGGATTCAGGGATTGCTCGCCTGATCCACAGGGTCAGCAGCGCCGGCGCAACGCCGAGCAGGAACATGATGCGCCAGGCACCGGGGCCGAGCGGGTTGATGAAGAGCCACGCGAACGAGGCCAGAAAGAACCCGATGCCGAACCCGCATTGCATCAGGCCGACGCCCTTGCCGCGATTCTTGTCGGGCCAGAGCTCGGAAACGATGGAGGTCCCGGTCACCCATTCGGAACCGATCGCAAGCCCGACCAGAAACCGCAATGCGGCGAACGACACCCAGTCCCATGCGAAGGCGCTCAGCCCCGTCATGATTGAATAGGCCAGGATCGCCAGCATCATCGCGCGCTTGCGCCCGATGTAGTCGGCAACGACGCCGCCGATCAGGCCGCCGATGCCCCAGCCCAGCAGCGTCAACGCGATCACTGTGCCCGCATAGACCGGGATCTGCGCGTAGCTCGAAGGATCGAGCAGCTCACGCAAGGCGACGCCGACCGAGATCACTAAGGCATAGGTCTCGTAACCGTCGAAGACCCAGCCGAGGTTGGATGCGATCAGCGTGTTCCATTGGGTGCGACCCAGGGATCGGTACCAGGGCTGCGAACCTGCGGCGATGTCCGACATGGCACTACTTCAGAATCTCCACCGTCAGCGGCTTCAGGCGGAAATTGTTGCAGGCGTTGAACAGAACCGGACAGTTTGAGATGGCGACGATCTGCGGCATCAGCGCCCGCATCACCATATAGTCCCCCGGCTTGCCCTTCGGTGGGCGGATTTCCCACTTGCCGTCTGCATCATACGCCACCGTCATGAAGATGTTGAAGCAGGCGTCGATGTTGAAGCTCCAGCGGTCCATGCCATATCCACGAACGGCTGCCTCCAGGTTCGACTGGCAATTCGGGGAGCCCTTCGCAACCTCGCCGTAGCGCGCGAGGTTCAGATGCTCGCTGCAGTATCCGCCGCCGCAATAGTTCTCGCCGGTGAGGTCTTCTTCGATCTTCCACATCTCCCGCGTGCGGTTGCTATAGAGGACGTCCGGCGCGGTGAACTTCCAGCTCAAATTCACGGCCCGGCTGGAATGCATGCTGAGCAGCTCGCGGACATCGTCGCGATTGAAGGAGATGAAATCAGCGACTTGCTCTCCCTGCGGCTGGGTAAGACGCAGCCGCTGACCGGATTCGATCTCGAAGCTGATGTGTCCAGCCGGTGCAATCGTCACCGGCACCCCAGGCTCTAGCACGGTCGTTGCGCCACCCATTCAAAACAGCTCCTTCGCGATTGCTCCAACTTCGGATAAACTCAACTTTGCTCGCGACGGCCCGATGGGGGAGCGCATCGTTCGACGCGTGCCCGGAACGCGCGCCACACACCGGCGTTCATTGCATCAGCAGCGCAAGGAGCGTCTACAATGACCTACCGCGGCCCGTCCAGCAATCGCGTTCCGCGCAAACGGCGCACTTACATGGGCCCGGCGCGCAGCAGCACGGGGTGGAGCAGCGGGACCTTCATAGTCATCATTCTAGCCGTGCTTATCGTGGCGCTCGCGATCGCATACGGCATCAACAGCTGACGTGTTCGAGAACTGCCG
>DATBYX010000464.1:0-9479 GCA_036513475.1 Xanthobacteraceae bacterium
AAAGCGCATCCTGCCGCTCGCGGCCGAGACAAAGGCAGCGGTATTGACGGCACAGCCTCTCGGTCGTGGTCGGCTCTTCCGCGCAGTACGGGGCAAGCCGGTTCCTGATTGGGCGCAAGGCTTCGCGGGAAGCTGGGCGCAGTTCTTTCTGAAATATTTGATCTCCGACGAGCGCGTGACAGCGGTCATTCCCGGCACTGCCAATCCAGTGCACATGGCCGACAATCTCGGCGCCATGCGCGGCAACCTGCCGGATCGGGAGCAGCGTGCCCGCATGGTCTCCTTCCTCGAGACTTTGTAACCGGCACTCTTCTACACGGCCGTGCTGGCGTCCGCGATCCAGCGGACGACCGCGTCAATGGCACCGACCCCATCATCCCGGTGCTGACGGAACACGCGCAGCTGCGCGTCGGCTGACGTCCCCCTCGTTACGATCGCGCGACACGCCAGCATCTCCTGCGCACAGCCCAACGTCTCTGCGTCGTCCGCAAGCTGCTCAATGAGGTGACCAAGCATCTCTGCAACGGTCATGGCTCCGACCGGAGTGGCGAATGAAGCCTCAACGCCGTACCGCTGCGCGATCCACTTGTTCTCCACCGCGATGGCGCGGTCGACCGCGGTGATGTCCGCGTTCACCGCCGGGTTCCGATAGAGATAGCGCACCAGGGCGCGATACAGTGCTGCGATCGCGACAGCATCGTCCAGGCGGGTGCAACAGTCGGTCGCGCGCAGCTCCAATGTGGGATACGTGTGCGAAGGTCGAATCGCCCACCAAATGTGAGTTGCGTCCGGCATCGCGCCGGAACAAACAAGCGCCGAGACATAGGCCTCATAGTCGTCGTAGGACCAGAAGAGCTCCGGCAGTCCGCTGCGCGGGAGCTCGTCATAGGCGGTCAGGCGATAGCCCTTCAGCCCCGTGTTGCGAGAACGCCAAAAAGGCGAAGACGTGGACAGCGCCAGCAGCAGCGGAACGTAGGGTATCAAGCGCGTCATCACGCTTATGCGTCTGTCCGGGTCCGGCAGCTCGACATGGACGTGCATGCCGCAAAGGATGTCGCGCTGGCCCACGATCTGCAGCTGTTGCATCAGATCACGATAACGCTCCTTCGGGCTCTGCACGGCATCGCGCCAATTCGCGGTGGGATGGGTACCGGAGGCAAGAATTGCAAGTCCGTGCTCGGCAGCAGCATGCGTGGCCGTGTTCCTCAGGTTGATCAGCTCGTCGCGAATCCCATGCTGCGTGGTGTGTACTCTCGTCGTGACTTCCAGCTGCACCTGCAACATTTCGCGATTGAGCCGCGCACCGCAGTGACGCTTGAACAAGCTCTCGGGGGTGCTCATCGCAGGCTGCAGTGTCGCCGCATCGCAGAGGAAATATTCCTCCTCGATACCGAACCGGAACGAAGTCTCGGCGGCGGCCCGTACGCCGCGGCGGGTTTTGACCTCATATTGCATGGGTCTGCAGCCTCCCACCTGCGGCGCTGTCTTCCGCTCAGCCGCGAACGGTCGGGTCATTAACGTTTAGACAGGTCCCGCGTTCCAGCAGCAGCATAACGCCTTGGACAATTTATACATTCCGGCACATCGGGCGGGATGCGTGGGCACGGCGCGCGCATGTTAACGCCTGGAAGGCTGCGCGCCTCCTCGTGTGCGCGCGCCTTTGGCCACCTTACGATTCTGCGACCTTAACCCTACCCGCCGCGATCAGCTCGATCTCGATTTTGGGCACCTGGGAGAACGTGAGGATCGGATAACTCGACCAGTCCACGCTCATGACGCACGAACGATCGAGCTTCACCAGCACCCGGCTGAGCGTCTGCAGGATGCTGCCCTCGACCTGCGCCCGCACACCGTCCGGGTTGATGATCTGCCCGCAATCATGCGCGCAGACCACGCGTTCGACCCTGATGTCGCCGCTGGCGCGATCGACCGCCGCTTCCATGCCCATCGCTCTTACCGAGTTCAGACATTCCGTCCCTGCATCATGGTTCCGATAATTTGCCGAGAAATTCCAGCACCGTGGCAGCGGTTTCCGTTGGCTTCTCAATAAATGGGATGTGCCCCCCACCTTCGATCTCACGGTACACGGAGCCAGGAATGTTGTCTGCCATCATCTTCGAAAAGGAAGTGGGTATGAAGTAATCGTTGTCGCCGCAGATCACGAGCGTCGGGCAGCAAATGTTCTTGAGCCTGGTTGTGAACAGCGGCTCATTCTCCTGCCCGGGCAGTTTTCGACCCCACCAAAGAATGGCATCCAGGAACGCGGTGTAAAGCTCGGCTGAGTTGTTGCGAACGTTCGCTTGATTTGCCCGCATCACCTGCAAGCCTGCGTCGTTTTCCATGAACTCTCTCGTCATGGTGGACATGGTCATGAAATCCGCAATCTCCTCTCCCATCCCGACCTTGGCGATGAGTTTCTTTCGGAAACGGAAGTTCATCTCCAAAGCGCGGTCGAGCTGGGAAAAGCCGCCGATCGCGACCAGAGAGCGGGTCAGACTTCGGTATTTTTCGGCAAACACCATCGCTGTCGCCGCTCCCAAGGAGGAGCCGAGGACGTCTACCTGCTGAAAACCCAGAGTGCGAGCGAGGGCAGCGAAATCGTCGGCCCACAGTTCGGGCGTGTATGTCACGTCTTTGGGCGAATCCTTCAGCGACTGACCAATTCCGCGCGGATCCAACAGCACTGTCTTTGCGCGTTTGCGCAGCAGCGGCTCACCCAGACGATAATACGCGTGATCCAGGCCGAGCCCGGGAAGGAGCATGAGCGGGCACCCCTCGCCTTGGATGCTGTACCAGATCTCAGTCCCATTGACGGCAGCGCGCGGCATCGCATGCTTCCCCTAGCAGTAGGCAAGACACCCGTTCGGAACCTCAATAGGCACGCAGGATTTCCCGTGCCAGGACCCAACGCATGATCTCGACCGGCCCTTCGGTGATCATGAAGCTCCTGGCATCGCGCCACATCTTCGAGATCGGCAGTTCGGTCGCGAGCCCCATGCCGCCATGGATCTGCATGCATCGATCCGCGACGCGGAAACCAAGCTCCGTGCCGGCTATCTTTGCCATATAGCTTTCGTGGCGCGCAGCGACGCCGGCATCCGTGCGCGCCGCGAGCTGATAAACCAGGAGCTGCGCCATGTGATGCTCCATGTAGCTGTCGGCCAGCATGAACTGCACCGCCTGACGTTCCGCGAGCGGAGCGCCGAACGTGACCCGCTGCTTGGAATAGCGCGCTGCAAGATCGAGGCAACGCTTGGCGACGCCAAGGCCGCGGCACGCCTGATAGAGCCGTCCACTTGTGATCCAGGTCTGAGCGGACTTCATTCCGTCCCCCTCCTGTCCGATCAGGTTTTCCGCGGGCACCTCCACATTCTCGAGTGCAACCTCATATGGCTCGTCCCCCATCATGGTGTGCGTGCGCCCGAGAAGGGTGATACCGGGTGTCTGCACATCGACAAGGAACATGCTCAGCCCGCCCCTGCTGCCCTTGCTGCGGTCAGTTGAGGCAACGAGCTGGAAGAAGTCGGCGTTTCCGGCATTGGTGATCCAGCGTTTGTACCCGTTGATGACGTAGCGATCGCCCTTGCGCACCGCCGTTGTTCGCATCGAGCCCGGGTCGGATCCTGCGTCCGGCTCCGATTGCGCGAAGGCGGTGACCTTCTCGCCCCGCAACACGGGAAAAAGATATTTTTCTTTCTGCGCGTCTGAGAGCGTGAACAATATCGGCCTGATATCGGGGCCGAAGATCAAAGGCCCACGTGGCGGCAATGCGATGGTGCGCGCAAGCTCCTCCCAGACCACGACCATCCCGAGGCACCCGAGACCCTGACCGCCATATTCGACAGGGACCTCAAGCAGCCATAGACCCAGATCCCTGGCCTTGCGCTCGATCTGCTCTCGCATGTCGGCGCGCATGAGCGGCCCGTCCATCGTCTTCTGCTCGATGGGAATCAACTCGCGGTCGACAAAGTCTGCGACCGTCTTCTTCAACATTCTCAGATCTTCGGGCAGGTCGAAATCCATGTATCAGATCACGGAGGCGGCGCGCAGCTCACCGATCGCCACCGCGTCGTAACCGAGCTCCGACAGGAGTTCCTCGGTATGCTGCCCGAGCGCCGGAGCGGGAAGGTCGGTGCCGTCCCGGCCACCGTCAATGCGCACGGGACGCCTGATCGTAACGACCTCGCCCTGCGTCGGATGGCGCAGCGTCCGGAAGGTCTCGAGATGTTTGACCTGAGGGTCCTCGATCACCTCGGGGATGTTGTGGACCGGCGCAAACGGCACATCCTCTTTTTCAAGGAGTGCCATCCATTCGGCTCGCGGCTTGGTCAGAAAAATATCGGCAAGCGTGCGGGTGAGATCCAGGTACTTGCTTATGCGGGCTTCGCGGGTTGTGAAGCGAGGGTCATGCGCAAGCTCCGGGCGCGCGATTGCGACCAGCAGGCCTTCCCAGAATTTCGGCTGCGACGAGAGATGGATCGCAAGCAGTTTCCCGTCGCTGCAGCGGAATGCAAACGAATGGGAGCTTGCTACCCGGGTGAGCGGATCATTGCGGATTCGCATCTGGGTGTGGTTGGCGAATGGGTCCGGGATGAATGCGATAGCCGCCTCGAGCATGTTGATCTCGACCCGCCGGCCGCGCCCCGTGCGTTCCCGCTCGTAGAGCGCGCCAAGGATGCCGTAACAGGCAAACATGCCGGTTGCATTATCGGGGATGGTCGGGCCGCAGATTTGCGGATGCTCGGCGTCGAGCAGGAGGCTCGCGATGCCGCTGAGCGCAAGCCCCACGCTGTCATAGGCGGGCCGGCCGCAATACGGCCCCGAGGCGCCAAAGCCGGTGATGGAGCAGTGAATGAGCCGTGGGTTCACTGCGGCGAGCGCGTCGGCGCCCAGCCCGAGCCGTTCCATGACGCCAACCCGATAGTTCTCGATCAGGATATCCGTCCGCCCCAGCAGCTTGTGGAGTATCTTGCGACCCGTGGCATTGCGCAGATCGAGCTGCATGCTGCGCTTGCCGCGGTTGTAGGCGACAAAATGCGGGCTGTACTGGCCGCCGCGGAAGCTGCGGAAAGGATCGCCGCCTTGCGGGTGCTCGATCTTGATCACTTCCGCGCCGAGGTCGGCCAGCATCATGCCGGCAAGCGGAGCGGTGATCATCGTGCCGAGTTCGAGCACGCGCACGCCTCTGAGCACGTCCGTCAACGCAGCGCGCTCCCGCTAATTGATGGTCTGTCCGCCATCGACAATGATCGAGGCTCCATGCACGTAGCTCGCGGCATCCGAGACCAGGAACGCGGCCACATGCGCGATCTCATCACATTCCGCGAAACGGCCCAGCATCACCTTCTGCAAGGTGCCTGCGGGATCGGCGCGGCCGGAGTCGAAATATCCCTTAACCCGCGGCGAAAGCGTGGGTCCGGGGCAGATCGAGTTCACCCGCAGACCCCTGGGCCCGTAGTCCACGGCAAGCTGGCGGCTCAGTGAAACAACGCCGCCCTTGGCCGCGCAGTAGACCGGCATCTGCGCGTTGCCGATATGCGCGAACGTGGAGGCGACGTTGAGGATGGAGGGCTTGTTGGATTTGAGCAGCAGCGGGATGAAATCGCGGCACATGTAATAAACGCTGTCGAGATCGACCGCAATCAGCTCGCGCCATTTCTCCGTGGCAAGCTCGGTGACCGGCGAGATGAAATTGTTGCCGGCATTGTTGATGAGGGCT
The DNA here is from genome assembly GCA_036513475.1 of Xanthobacteraceae bacterium. Lineage (GTDB taxonomy): Bacteria > Pseudomonadota > Alphaproteobacteria > Rhizobiales > Xanthobacteraceae > VAZQ01. The sequence goes on from DATBYX010000464.1 coordinate 5,720, forward strand.
TTCACGCGCCCCCATCTGCCGGCCACGAGCTCGCGCAGTTTCCCCACCTCCGCCTCGTTGCCCACGTCGGCAACGAAAGTTTCCGCCTTGCCGCCATTCTTGGCAATTGCCGCCTTCACCTCGTCGAGCTTGCTCTGGGTGCGCGCGACCAGAACGGTGGTCGCGCCGAGCTCCGCAAGCGCCTCGGCAGTCGAGCGCCCAATGCCGGTGCTCGCACCGGTCACCACCACGACCTCGCCGTTGAACTGCAACTCTCTGAGCACGCCAGCCTCCCTTGTCGTTATCACTCCGCAGCGTGCATCTCCTGGCCTGCGTATTCCTTGTCGGTGCGCTCTTGCAGCGCCGGCATCACTTCCCGCGCGAACAGCCGGATGTTCCTTTCGGTCAGATCGCGGGGCAAGGTTCCGAACTGCAGGAGGCAGAGCAAATTCTGGAATCCAAGCAGGCGGTGCGTATCCATGAACTGCTTGCGCACGGTTTCGGGGCTGCCGCACACGATGATACCCTGCTCGATGAGGCTGTCGACCGTGTGCTCCTGCCCGCTCACCGACCGCTTGTGGCTGCGCATGTTCTTGAGCGACTTGGCAGACAAATAGCCGGGCGGGAACAGCATCTCGAAAGGCAGCCGCAAGAGCCGGTTGAACAAGCATTCGATGTGGGGCTTGGCTTCGTCGCGCGCCTTCTGGTCGGTGTCGGAGACGTAGACGGGGGTCGACCAACCGATCTGGTCGGAGCTGGCCCGATAGCCATACATACGTTGCGCGCATTCGCGATAGTAATTCAGGTAGCGCACCACCGACTGAGTCGGGCTGTAGGCTTGCAGATAAGTGTACTTGCGCGAGGGATGCGCTGCCCATTCGATGGTCTCCACGGAGCCGGTGGACGGGGCCCAGATCGGCGGATGCGGCTGCTGGTAGGGCCGCGGCCACATGTTCACATAGTCGAAATGATAGAACTTGCCTTCGAAGGAGAACGGTCCGGGCCTGGTCCAGGCCTGCACGACGAGGTCGTGCGCTTCTTGAAAGCGCGCGTGCGAGAATGCGGGGTTGGCGCCGGTGGAGAAATATTCCGCTCCAATGCCGCGCACCATGCCGCTGATAAGCCGCCCGCCGGTGATGCAGTCGATCATGGCGTGCTCCTCGGCAATATTCAGCGGATGCTGGCGCAGGCAGAACGCACTGCCGAGTATCGCGATCTTTGCCTGGGTCACACGGCGCGACAGCGCTGCGGCCATCACGATCGGTGAGGGCATCAGGCCATAAGCGTTCTGATGATGCTCATTGACGGAGACGCCATCGAAGCCGAGCTCAGCTGCCAGCTCCAGCTCGTCGAGATAGCGATTGTAGAGCTCGTGGCCCTTCTTCGGATCGAAATAGGTATTCGGCAATACCACCCAGGCCGCGCGATATTTCCCGGTATAGCCCATGTCGAGATGGGCATAGGGCATGAGATGAAAAAGAAAGACTTTCATGACGTCACCCGCTGGATGAACTGGGAAACCTGCTCGGCGAAAAGCTTCGGGGCCTCGATGTGCAGCAGGTGCGCGCAGCCGGGGACCGTGGCCACGGTAGAGCCAACGATAAGATCCTTGAGCGCCTGCGCGTAGGCGGGCGGGATCAACCGGTTCTCCTCCCCCCAGACGATGTGGGTCGGCACATCGATGCGATGCAGCCAGCGATCGAGCTTGGGATTGCATAAGCGCGGCGACCACGAGAGCTTCGCAGCCGCGGCGCGGTTGCGGTCGTAGATGTCCTCGAGCTCCGGCGTAGCGCGCCATCGCTTGAGCCAGTCGGCAGCACCAGGCCGGGCGAACAGGAGCTTGAGCAGGTCGTCCTCGGAGCACACGAACATGTCGGCGCGCGGCACGCCCTTGAGGCGAATTCCCGCACTGTTGACCAGCACGAGCGAGTTAAAGCGTGCGCTCGATGTCACCGCCATTTCAAGGGCGACCCAGCCGCCGATGCACAGTCCAACCACATGCACACGATCGAGATTGAGCGCATCGAGCAGGTCGAGATAGAAGAGCGCCAGGTCCCTGGCATCGTCGACCAGCTCCGAATCCTCAGAGCGGCCGAAGCCCGGATGATCAGGGGCAATGACGTCGAAATGCTTGGCCAGGGCATCAAGCCCCGGGTCCTCCCCATTGAGCCCCTGCGCGCCGTGCAGGAGCAGCAACGGCTCGCCCTTGCCCATGCGCCGGAGATTGACCTTGCAGCCCCGCACCTCGAGCAGCGCATTCTGCATTACGTTCATCTCCCAGCGGCCCGACGGCTTCGCACTTCATTTTTATTTCCTGGAACATCGTCCATGGCTGCACGCAATCAATTCGGCATGGGGTTGAAGGTTGCGATCTTCTCGATCACAGGCTTCCACAGCGCTTTCTCAGTGCGAATGTACTCGCGCAACTCCGCCGGGGACATCGGGTTGATGTAGCTCGCGATCTCCTCGAAGCGTTGCTGCACGGCGGGGTCGGCGAGAACTGTGCGCAAATCGTCGCTGATCTTTGCGGCGAGCGGTTGCGGAGTTCCAGGCGGCCCCATCAGCGCGAAGAAGCCAAGCGCTCGGGGTACCGCCGACAGCGTCTCTGCGATGGTCGCGATCCCGGGCCGGTTCGCAAGGCGCTGGGATGATCCGACAGCGAGGAGCCTGAGCTGGCCGCCGTTGATCGCGCCCGCGAGGCTGGGGAGCCCGTCCATGATCACCTGCACGCGACCTCCAATGACATCGCCAAGGCCGGCAGGCGTGGCGGGATAGTTGATCGAGGTCCACTCCAGGCCGGCCGTAGTCTTGATCCACTCCGAGGTCAGATGCGGAATACCGCCCCGGCTCAATACGGCGACATTGATCTCCCCGGGGCGGTTTCGAGCATAATCAATCAATTGCGCAAGCGTGTTGACGCCCAGCGCAGGCGCCGCGGCCACGGCCATGGGTTGCTCGCAGACGAAGCCGATCGAGACGAAATCGCGCAAGAGATCATACGGATAATTCCTGGCGATTTCCGGCAGCGCCACAAAGCTCGATGACAGAGCAAAGAGGAGCGTGTACCCGTCCGGCTGCGCGGCGCCGGCAACTTTCATTCCGATCGATCCGGCCGCGCCTGGATGATTGCTGACAAAGACCTGTTGCCCCCAGTGTCGGGACAATCCTTCCGCCACGATCCTTGCGATGACGTCAGGGGCGCCGCCGGCCCCGGTGGTGACGATCAGCTTGACCGGCGCCACGGGATAAGTCTGCGCCATGGCTGGCGCCGCCAGCATTGCGACGGCGCAAAACACAACGGCCGATATCAGACGCATGCGCTCTCGCTGCCCTACAACACGTTCCGGTCAGGTGAGATCAGTGCGAGCAACAAGCTCGGCCTACTCCCTCTCCCCGGCCCCAAGAGCGGGGAGAGGGAGTCGTCCGTGTCCGTGGCGCGGCTGTGCATCAATCTCATCGGAAACAGCGCTAGGTGCTCGCCTTTTTCTGGCTGCCGAGGCCGGGGCGATATTTGCCTTGCAGGAAGTCGCCAATGCCTTCGCTGCGCCAGGAATCCTTTTGCCGCAAGGTGAGCTGGTCGGACTTGGCGGCGGCAAAATTGAGCGCGGCCTCGGCGCTCATTTCCAGCGAGAAGCGGTAACCTTCCTTGCAAGCGGTGAGCGCATCGGGGTCCTTGCTGGCAATCTCCCGCGCGAGCGCCATGACCTCGCGCTTGAGATCTGCAAGCGGGTAGGCGGCATTGACCAGGCCGATCTCGGCGGCGTGCTCACCGTGAAAGGTG
>DATBYX010000465.1:0-4130 GCA_036513475.1 Xanthobacteraceae bacterium
AGTGAGAGCAAACGGCGGCCCGGGCAGCGACATTCGGACAGCGTCAGGCACCATCCCCGGCCACGTTCACCCACCGACCGAACCGTCTCCGGGATTCAGCTCCGCACGCTTGTCCAGCTTCAATTCTGCCCCACAGAGACCCGCGCAAGTGCAGGTCGCCTCGGCAGCACCAAACTGGGCCGGTGGAGTGAACGTTACCGCGGCCGAACGGCAGGCTTCACACCCGCAGAGGACAGCAAAGACCGAACCAGAAGGCGCAGCCCCGCTAGCCCCCGCTGGCAGCCTCCAGAATGACTTCGGCATCCCGCGATAAAATAAAAAACGTCGGAGCTAATCGCTACCTCGCTCAACTGTGCCTTAGCCGCGGGACGCACAACTCTCGCTAAATCTGCAGACTGTGGAGCTTAAGACAATATCGCGAATTAATACACGAGCTACCATTTCGACCGCGCGTTCTGGCTAATGGCACCAGGTGGCCCACTTGGATCATGATTCCCGCTTTGACCAACTTGTCACCGCGACCGAAGAGCTGGTCCATGAGAACGAGCGTGTGCGTGCTAAATTCAAGACCTTCGAGGCAGCGCTTCGGGAATATTTGGAGAACCAAAGGAACTGTTGCGCGCTGCGAAGTCTAGCGCACCCGCCTCACGGTTCTTCATCTATACCGCGTCACCGCTCAATCCCCACAGGGGATGTGTGCACCAAATCGGCGTATCCGGTGATGGCGTTACGTCATACCACCGAAAAGTCAGCGTGCCGGAGCTGCCCCTTACATGATGTGAAAGGCTAGTGCTGAAGCCTGCTCAAACCATAGAACCATCAAATCACTAGACCGGTGAGTGCGCCAGCTCTGAGGGTAGCTTTAGCTGGTGTGAGTGTGTGATGGTGCGGTGGTTTTGTTGCTAAATGCGGGCGCGAACCTGGCCGAGAAGCCCTTCGCGCCGTATTCGATGCGAGCGACGTGCGGCGCGCCGAAGTGAATCGGAAACAGCAGCGAATCCTGCTCTGCGCATGACTCGAGCAGCCGCCGGCGCGAGAGCGCGGCGTCGGCCGGGCATTCGTCGGCCCTGTGGTTCCAGTGTGGCGCATAAACCTGGAGAGCGTGATGAATGACGTCGCCGCAAAATACCGCACGCTTGCCTTCATCCGCGAGCCTGAACAGGACATGGCCCGGCGAGTGGCCCGGCGCGGCTTCGACCGAAAGCTTGCTGGTGACGTCATAGCCGTCATCAATCAGCACGGCTTGGCCCGCTTCCACAACCGGAAGAACGCTGTCCTCATACGCCGCATGACGCGGGTCGCCGGCCATCGCCGGGTTTTTCCGCATGTCCCAATAGACATCGTCCCCTCGCGAAAAGAGGTATTTTGCATTCGGAAACGTCGGCACCCAGCGGCCGTCGCGCAGCATGGTGTTCCATCCGACGTGGTCGGCGTGGAGATGGGTGCAGAGCACCATATCGATATCCTCGGGCGCGGCGCCCGCCGCGCGCAGGCGCTGGAGGTAGGGAGTATCAAGTTGATGGAACCGATGCGTCCAAGGTCGGTCCTTGTGGTTGCCCCCACAGGTGTCGAGCAAGATCGTCAGATCCCCGGCCCGCATCAGCCACGAGTGTACACTGGTGACCAAGCGGTCGTGTCGCGGACTGTAGTGGTCGGGCGCGAGCCAGCCGAGGTGGCGGTCCAAGATGTCTCGTTCGAAATTACGGAAGTATGTCTCACAAGGCTGATTTGTAATACCGAGCAACTCTTCAATCCGCGTGACCGTGACGGAGCCGATGGTCCATGTCGCCATGGCCGGATCACCGCTCGATTTGCGGGCCCTAGGTATTGCGCGGCCAGCCGCCGCCCCGTCCAGGCGCACCGAGCGCCTGCCAGTACTCGAGAATTCCCATCATGCCGGCGAACCGGACCAGCAGGAACGGATGCAAGCCGAGCTCGTAGAGCCTGATCATGTTGCGGTCCCGCATCGCCTTCAGCTCTTCCTCGGTCACGGTGTAGTTTTTCCGGAAATATTCGGGGTCGTCGTCGAGCTTCTTGGCGAGCATCCGGTTCCGGATCATATCGCTCGCGATGACGTTCAACGCGCTGGTGAGATGACGCATCTCGGTAGCGAACGGACGCAGAATTGCTTCGGTGCCGGGCATCTCAGAGCTCCCAATAAACATAACCCAGGCCGATATGCCACAACCGAATGTAGTCCAGCACGTGGCATTTGACGTCGCCGCAAATTCCGGAGGTAATCACCCAGTTGATCAGCTCGCCATTGCCGGAATGCATCAGATCGTCAGGCGTGAAGTCCGCGAGCTTGCTGCCCTTTCCGCTCGCCAGCAGCGCCAGGACGTTCTTGTCGAACTCCTCATCGACGTAACCGTAGAGCGGCGTACCCGGATAGTGCGACATGCCGCCGGTCGCCAGGACCAGCACCCGGTCGTCGACTTCGTCGAGGATTTGCCGAATCGCCTGCCCGAGCCTGTAGCAGCGCTTCGGCCACGGCAGCGGCGGAACATAGCCGTTGGTGAACAGCAGCATCACTCTCTTGTCAGCCTTGGGATTGAGGAAGTTCGTCGTCAGCACTTCCTCGCCGTCCATAGTGCCATCGGAGGTGAATGGAACGTCGAATTCCCGTTCGAGCAATCCTTTGAGCAGCCGCACGCTGAGATCGGTGTTGACCTTGTAGACATAAGGCTTGCGCTCATCCCAATTTGCCATGTGCTGCGGGATGCCGCTCGGCGCAGACTGATAAGCATCCTTGCCCTCGTATTTCCGGTATGTCGCCCCGGTGATCTGCTCGATCGTGTCCGGGTCGGTGACGCCGCTGCCCTTGGCCTCCTGTCCGACGAGCAGCGCGAACGGCGGATAGCACCGGAAATCGAAATTCACGAAATGATCGTCGTGGATCACCAGGATGGTATCGGCGTTGGCGCGCTCGACCTGCTCGCGCAGCGCGAACATGGCGTTGCGACCCTTCTGCACGTCACTCTTGTAATTCTCGTTCTCCGCGGGCCGCGTGAACAGCTGAAGGTGCGAATGCGGCGCGGCGACCGCCCCAACCAAAGGCATCATCATCTCCCTGTCATCGAAGATATTGGACCACGCCCGGGAGTCCGAGACAACAGCAATGCCCTATGCGCGATGCTCTTCCGCTGATCGTCTGGATGGGGTTCACTCCTGTCATCCTGGCTTCAGGTCGTGGAGGGACCTTATGACGAAATGCAACGCGGTCCTTGTTGCCGCATTCTCGAGCGCGCTCGCATTCACGGTGTTGCCGGCCGTGGCGCAGGAACGGCTCTGGCCGCATCGGCCGGTGCGCTTGATCGTCAGCCAGGGAGCTGGAAGCGCGCAGGACATCGCTGCGCGCATCTTCGGTGAGCAACTGTCCCTGCGCTGGGCCCAGCCGATAGTGATCGAAAACAAGCCCGGCGCCGACGGCATTAATGCCATCAACGCCTTCGTCGGCGCTCATGACAGCCACACCTTGCTGTTCGCGGCGTCGGGAACGTTTACCGCGCCTCCAACGCAGTTCGCAAAACTGCCCTACGATCCAGGCGACCTTGTTCCGGTTGCGCGGGTGTCGAGCACGATTATCGCGGTGTCCGTGCCGGCCGCTCTCAACGTCAATACGCTCGGCGAGCTGATTGCCTTGGCGCGCAAGGAGCAGGGCAAATTGAATCTGGCACCGACGCCCGGAACGACCGAGATTACATTCGACAACTTCCTGAAGGAGACGAGCATCACCATGACGAAAATCCCGTACAGCGACATCACGAAGGCGGTCGCCGATCTGAGCGAAAACCGCATCCAGGTGATCGTGTCGGGCATCGCGATCGTAAAATCGCAGGTCGATGCCGGCAAGGTGAAGCTCTTGGCCATCACCAATTTCAAGCGCGCGTCCGCCGTGCCGGAGCTGCCGACGGCGATCGAGGAGGGGTATCCATCGCTTGCCCTTGAAGGCTTGATCGGGATTTTCGGCCCGAGAAATTTGCCGACGGGCACGGCAGAACGGATCGCCGCTGACGTCCAGGGGGTCGCTGCCGATCCAGCCGTCGGCCCACGCCTTTCCGCTACCGGTCAGCAGCTCGACCCGGGAGGACCTGCGGAGTTCGCGGCAGCCGTGGAGGCACAACGCAAAA
>DATBYX010000466.1:0-2952 GCA_036513475.1 Xanthobacteraceae bacterium
CCGGTCGCACTTTCCCCGGCAAAGTGACGCGAATCGCCGATGCGCTGGATCCTGGTACGCGCACGCTGCTGACCGAAATCGACGTTCCGAATCCAGACGGCGCGCTGAAGCCCGGGACCTATTGCACGGTCGAGCTTCACGTTCCGCATGACACGCCGTCTGTTCTGGTGCCTGCCGAGGCGATCATTTTCAATCGCGACGGCCTGCAGGTCGCCGTGGTCGAGGGTGGTGACGCCCACATCCGAAAAGTGTCCGTGGCACGGGATTTGGGAACGCAGGTGGAAGTACGCGACGGCGTCAAGGAAGGTGACGTGGTCGTCCTCAATCCCCAGGTCGACCTCGTCGAGGGCAGCAAGGTGAAAGCCCAACCTCAGACCGCCGAGGCGCGCAAGTAGATCGCGCCACGGACTCGGTGCGCACCGCCATATGCGGTCACGTTCAGATCCGAGAGTCTCCTGACCGCCTGCTGGTCGAAATTGCGTTAGGTTGACTGGAATTGCGGAATTGCGACCGACCTACAGGAGAAGCATGCCATCGGCGACGGGTTAATTCCGCGAAGCGCACCATATTGATGCTTAGGCACGGCAATAATAGAAGGGTTCGTCATGCGACCATTCACAAGCGTCCTCGTTGTCATAATGCTGGCAGTCGCTCCGGTCACGGTGGCGAGCGCACAGGTAACTCAACAGCAGCTACAATCAATTCCTATGGTGATCCCTCCCAGTCTCCCCGATACCAGTGCTTTGGACGGCCGAATACCTGCGCCGTTGCAAGCACCTCTGCAGCCGCCGACCGTCAACGGACCGGTGTCGCTTACGCCCCTACCCGCGCAGCCACCCGCGCTCGCTCCTCCGCTGACGCAAGGCGCGGCCCCTTCCGTTTTTCAATCCCAGGGGGGTCCTTCGGTTTTCCAGTCCCAGGGGGGTCCTTCCGTTTTCCAATCCCAGACGGGTCTTTAGCGTCAACAGTTTTCGCCCACCGGAGGACCAGCGAGCCCTGTCGCTTATGCAGAGCGTGTTCTGCTCGAATCGAGTCACACATTCGGTGATCGCAACCAAGGCCCGGCCTCGATGCTGAGACCGGTTCGCATCCAACTGCATCCTCAGCCAAGGCAATGCGGTGTCTCCTCTGTCGTTTCCGCGCTCGCCGAATTCGCTCTTCCTTAGCTCGCTTGGACATACAACATTCCTCTCGATCGTGCCGGCGCAACATCGCGTCGCCACCACCTATGGAGAGATGCCATGCGTCTGCCGCTGATTTCGCCCGCCGACCTCACGCCCGAGCAACGCCCCCTCTACGAAGACATGCGCCGCGGCATCGAAACGAACTTTAAGGGCTTCAAGGCCATCGCCGTAAGCGGTGAGCTTGTCGGCCCCTGGAACCCCTGGCTGCATTTTCCGAAGTTTGGCGGTCCCGTTTGGGAACTGGTGAAGGCGCTCTCCACTTCGCCGAGCTTGCCGAAGCCCGTGCGCGAAGTCGCGATCCTCGTGACGGGGGCACGATTCCGCTCGGCCTATGAAATCTATGCTCACGTGCTCGTCGCTGAGGCCCGTGGACTGCCCGACGACAAGATCGCCACGATTGTGGCTGGCCAGCGACCGAGCGATCTGAGCCGGGGAGAGGCGGTCGCCTACGATGTCGCCGCGGCGTTGGTCTCAGGCGGGCTACTGCCGGAACTGACCTACCGTCAGGCCGTGGCACTCTTCACCGAGAACGGCACGGCAGAGCTGATCAACCTGATTGGCCTATACTGCGCCGTCTCCGTCACCCTGAATGGGTTTGACGTGCCCATCCCCGACGATGTGCGAAGCTGATCAAAAACGCGAATACCCTCTCGTCTCCAAATGCCAACGCTTGCGGCCTAACACATTCGCAAGACGTTAATGCCCTGGTCTTCAAGTGATGATATTCGACAAGCTGTGAGGCCGCGCTTTCCGGCGCGGCCGATTGCGGCGCAACAGTCGATGGCAAATGTGAACTCGAAATAGCTGAGCTATTGAATCTTCGCCGGTGCCCCCGGAAGCACGGCCGCCACGCCTTCTGGATTGATGTTGAAGGCCAAGAATGTCAACGGCTCATTGCCCGGGTTGCCCCATTGGTGCACAAGGCCGAACGGTTCATAGATCAAGACGCCCGGTCCCTTTGCTTCTGTCTTTCCATCGACCGTGTTAGCCCCGGTGCCGGAGATGATGTAATACAGAGCCGCTCCTGACCGGTGGTGCGGCGGGTTGGAGGGCATCTGCGCCGGAAATGTCACCCTCGTCAGATTGAGATCATAACCCCCGGGCTTCAGGTCGGGGATCGGTGCCGGCGTGCGATATAATTCCTTTACGGCAGCAGGTGGCGTCGCGGCAGGCCGATCCAAGTCCGCAGCCGGGACAAGGAAGAAGTGGAGGAAGGTCGATGGCCTTTCGGCTCCCGCCCTCAGCGTCGCCGTCTTCCCGGCAGCGATGACCAGCGCCTCTCCGGCGCTTAGCATTCTGGTCTCTCCGCCCACCGAGATTTCAGTCGATCCTGAGATCTGATAGAGGATGCCGTTGGCTGCCAACGCGACACTCTTCTCGCCTGGCGTAAGGGTGACACTCACTGCTCTGAAATGGAGCGGCACGTCCGTCACGGTCGGCAATTTGGTGGCGGCGACCGCTGTTCGGGTGATAGCCGGTGGAGCTGGCGTGGTTTGTGCAGTTGCGGAGGCGGCAAGTGCCACCGCGCCGAGCAGCTGTATTCCGATTGTCCTGAACCACATGATCGCTTCCCAGTTCAAGGGATAATCCGCGCACTATACGCGCTCCAGGCGGCTATTGAAACGGGCATGGATCTGGACGGTCGTAACGCGACAGATTTTCGGCTATCGATGCGAGCAGCCCTGATTGCGATCGCCGTGGCGCTTTTGGCCGGCCTGAGCGGGACATGTGCAGCCATGAGTGACGCCGAGCTCGAGCGGGTGATTAC
>DATBYX010000467.1:0-10021 GCA_036513475.1 Xanthobacteraceae bacterium
CCGGCAATAGCCACACTCTGTTGAATGAAGGCCTAAGCGACGATCCGCTGCCACTCAATCTTCATTCCGGGAACAAGGCAAAGGTCCAGACCGAGCCGCCCTGCGGCACCTTCTCCTTGAGTTGCTCGCGCGCCACGTTCCACCACAGACCGCCGATGCCCGACAATACGGTGACGTATTGGCGGCCCTGATGGGTATAGGTGACCGGAATGGCATTGATTCCGGACCCGGTCTGGAACTGCCACAGCTCCTTCCCGTTCTCCACGTCGAGCGCGACGAGCTCGCCGGTTTCCTTGCCGGTGAACAGAAGCCCGCCGCCTGTGGTCAGAATGGCCGACCAGATCGGATGATCCGTCAGTGGCATGCGCCATCTCGGCTTGGCGGTTAAGGGATCGATGGCGTCGACGTGCCCAATTGCCGAATTCGGCTGTGCCGGCGTTGGCCGATTCTCGATGAACTGGTAGCGCTGCCCGGGGACGCGATCCTTGACCGGAAGGTGCTTGTAGATGCCGCCTCGATGCATGGTCGGGGCGTAGAGCAGCCCGGTCTCCGGGTTGAAGGAGGCATGCGGCCAATTCTTGCCGCCGCGCGTCGACGGCCACATCTCGACTTCCTCGCCGGCACGCACCTTCTTGGCGACCTCGGTCTCGACCGGACGACCGGTCTCCTTGTCGATGCGGCTCGCCCAAGTGGTCGTCTCATATGCATTGGCCGACACCAGTTCGCCATTTGTGCGGTCGAGAACATAGAGGAAGGCATTCCGGTTGAGCTGCATGATTACCTTGCGTTTGGCGCCCGCAACGTCGATGTCGGCAATGATCAGCTCCCAACAGGCATCAAAGTCGAAAGGATCGTTGGGCGTGAATTGATAGTGCCATACCATCTCGCCGGTCTTCGGCCGCAGCGCCAGCACCGATGACGTGTAGAGATTGTCGCCGGGTCGGGTTTGCGACGCCCAGGGCGCCGGATTGCCGGTCCCCCAATAGACGAGATCGAGCTCGGGATCGTAGGAGCCGGTGATCCAGCTCGATCCTCCGCCGATCTCCCAGGCGTTGGTGTCTTGCGGCCAAGTCTCGTTCCCCTTCTCGCCGCGCGCAGGAATGGTATATCGGCGCCAAAGCTGCTTGCCGGTCTGTGGATCCCAGCCGTCGATGAAGCCCCGGATCCCATATTCGGCGCCCGAGATGCCTGTGATCAGAACACCATTCGCGATCAATGGCGCGCCCGTCATCGAGTAGCCTTCTTTCCATTCGGCCGCCTTCGACTTCCAAATTTCCTTTCCGGACTTTGCCTCATAAGCGACGACATGGGCATCGAGCGTGGTGCGGAATACCTTGCCTTCATAGATCGCGGCGCCCTTGTTGGAGACGCCGCAACACACGACGCGGGGGGTCTCCGGCGGCCACTCGAGAGTCTGCTTCCAGATTTGCTGTCCGGTAGCGACGCTGATTGCGACCGTGGCCTTGGCATTGGTCACGTACATCATGCCGTCGTAGATGATCGGCTGGGCCTGCTCGCCCCAATTGTTGTCGAGACTGAGACTCCAGACCGGCACCAGTCGCTTGACCGTCTGCTTGTCGATCTGCTTGAGCGGGCTGTAGCGGTGCTGGTGGTATCCCATCCCGTAGGTGAGGATGTTATCGGTCGAGCCGCCATTGCCGTCCTGCTTGAGGTCATCCAATGTCTGCGCGGAGGAGCTGGCGCACAGCAGGAAGATAATGCTTGCCGCCGATGCAATGGCCTTCATAAGTGAACCTCCCAAGTTTCGACTTCAGCGCCTTGAAGGCGTGTTTACATCGTCAACGCAATGATCTGGACGCGGTTTAGCACCTCGCGATTCGAACGGTACCTTGCAATTATCTACGCGCTGTTCGTCCGCGGACTTTCCACTTAGCCGCTCTTTCCCGGTCCGCGCAGCCTCTGCCCAGAATTGTTTCGGTTTGATTTCTTGGCACGACGCGCTGCCGATTGCAGCGGCCGCCCAGCCGTAGGAGCACAGCAAAATCGCGACGACTCGGCCCAAGGCTGAGCGCATTGTGGACACCACGCAGGATCTGCCTTTGCGCCGCTTGGAGCTTGGCTCCATGCCGTGCGCCGGTCAAGGCCGACTCTATGCTGCACGAGCGCAGCGGGACGTGCGCCCAGACCTTTCGCAACTGATATCGACTGTGGCATCATTTCGCGATGTGTTCCGCGCTGCGTTTCGCATCGATTGCCATCATCGTGCTTGCGGCCGCCACTGCGCAGGCTGACCGCATTCGCGTTGCGGTGCAGAAAACCGGCACGCTCGCGTGGGAAATCGATGTCATCAAGAGACACGGAATTGATCGCAAGCTTGGGCTCGCAATCGAGACCGTCGAGCTCGCAACGACAGAAGCCGGAAAAGTAGCGCTCAAGGGCGGCTCGGCCGATATCATGCTCTCCGACTGGCTGTGGGTCGCTCGGGAGCGCTCGCTCGGCGACACGCTCGTGTTTTATCCTGCTTCGAGCGCGCTCGGGGCCGTCATGGCATCTGCCCAGTCATCGATCCGCAGCGTCCTCGACCTCAAGAAGAAAAAGCTCGCCGTCGCAGGCGGTCCACTCGACAAAAGCTGGTTGCTGCTCCAGGCATTCGCGCGGCGCGCGAGCGTCGATCTCAGAAAGGAAGCCACCATTGTCTATGGTGCGCCGCCGTTGTTGTCCCAGAAGGCATTGCAGGGAGAGACTGACGCGACCCTGACGTATTGGAATTTTTGCGCTGATCTCGAGAACAGAGGCTTCAGTCGGGCGATTGCCATGGAAAGCATTGTGCGCGACCTCGGGGCAAAGGGACCGATCGCGATTATCGGTTATGCCTTCGATGGTGACTGGGCCAAGCGTAATCGCTCAACCATAGACCGCTTTCTTGCGGCAACACACGAGGCAAAGGAACTTTTGGCCTCGTCCGAAACGGAATGGCAGCGGCTCGCGTCGACTCTTCGCATCAACGATGCAAACGCCCTCGCGAATTACCGGCAGCGCTATAGCGAGGGCATTGTCCGGCGTTCGCCTATTGAGGAAGAGGCGGACGCGCATGCCTTGTATCTGGTCCTAGCCGATACCGGCGGCACGCAGCTCGTTGGCCCCGCGCGGGAGCTGCCGACCGGCACCTTCTATCGGCCGAGCGCGGAGTAAACAGCTTTGGGCTGGAGGTTGCTCTCGCTTGGATTGCTGATTGCAGCTTGGTACGCCGGATCCCTATTTGCGGGCGAGCGCCTCCTTCCGGCCCCGCAGGTAGTGGCGCTGGCTATGCTCGATGAAGCGCGCTCGGGCGCACTCGCGCTGAATCTGGGGGTAACACTCGCGCGTGTCGCCGCCGCGTTCATCATTGCCATGGCGCTCGGTTGCGCGCTCGGCCTCATCATGGGCCGCTCGCGGGTTAGCGATCGCCTCGGAGATCCTTGGCTCATCGTGCTCCTCAACCTGCCCGCCCTGGTGATCATCGTGCTTGCTTACATCTGGGCGGGGCTCACCGAAACCGCTGCCGTCTCCGCGGTGGCGCTCAACAAGCTCCCGATCGCAACCGTGACGATACGCGAAGGTGCGCGCTCCCTCGATACCGCTCTTGATGAGATGGCGCAGGTTTTCCGCATGCGCGCTTGGACGCGCATACGTCACATCATGCTGCCGCAGCTTGCGCCTTATCTCGCCGCCGCCGCCCGCTCGGGCCTGTCGCTGGTCTGGAAAATTGTGCTCATCGTGGAGCTCCTCGGCCGACCCAATGGAGTCGGTTTCGAGATCGGGGTCGCCTTCCAGCTGTTCGACGTCACGCGAATTCTGGCTTATGCTCTTGCATTCGTCGCGGTCATGCTCGCCGTGGAAACGCTTCTGGTTCAGCCGCTTGAACGACATATCGCCCGCTGGCGCCAGCGACCGGCTTGACGTCGACATCAAGCGAAAATGCTATCGCTCTGCCGCCGGAGGAAGTCTCCACGTATTGGATGAGCTGGCATTCGGCCTGAAGAGCGGGGAGGTGGCCGCGCTGGTTGGACCCTCGGGCTGCGGCAAGACAACGCTCCTGCGGATCATTGCAGGGCTCGATCGCGACTTTGAGGGCAGGGTCACCTTTCCGTCCCACGGCAGGCTCGGCGTAGTGTTCCAGGAACCGCGGCTTCTGGCGTGGCGCACAGTCGAGCAGAACGTCCGACTCGTCGCCCCGCATGCAAGCGATGCCGATCTTGCTGCGTTGTTCGAAATGCTTGAGCTGCCAGTGCACCGCAATCACTATCCCGGCGAGCTCTCGCTCGGGCTGGCGCGCCGGGTCGCACTGGCGCGCGCGTTTGCAGTCAACCCTGATCTGCTGTTGCTGGATGAGCCTTTCGTGTCCCTTGATGCCGAGCTTGCCTTGCGGCTGCGCGATCAATTGGCAGAGCTCGTGAACCGGCGGTCGCCTATGACGCTGCTGGTCTCGCACAATCTCGATGAAGCCATCGGGCTGGCGGATCGGTTGCTTTTTCTTTCTGCCAGCCCTGCGCGCGTCCTTGCCGAAATTCCGGTCGCCTCCCCGCGGGGAGCGCACAACCCGGAGAAAATTGCAGCGCTCCGCGCGGAAATCGCCCGACGGCTCAACCTCCCGGCAAGCAACGACCGCAGCTGAATTCAGTATGTGACCACGCTCCTGATGCTCTTGCCCTCGTGCATCAGGTCGAACCCCTTGTTGATGTCGGACAGCGGCATGATGTGCGTAATCATGGGATCGATCTCGATCTTGCCCTCCATGTACCAGTCGACAATTTTTGGCACGTCCGTGCGACCGCGGGCGCCGCCGAAAGCAGTGCCCTTCCAGATACGGCCGGTGACGAGCTGGAAAGGACGAGTTGCGATTTCCGCACCAGCGGGGGCGACGCCGATGATGATGGATTGTCCCCAGCCGCGATGGCTGGCCTCCAACGCCTGACGCATGACCGTCACGTTGCCGGTGCAATCGAACGTGTAGTCGGCCCCGCCGATCTGATCGGCGCCGTGCTTTGTCATGTTGACGAGGTGCGCGACGAGGTCGCCACCGATCTCCTTCGGATTGACGAAATGCGTCATGCCGAACCGTTCACCCCATTCCCTTTTGCCATTGTTGGTGTCGACCCCGATGATCATGTCGGCGCCGGCAAGCCGCAGCCCCTGGATCACGTTGAGGCCGATGCCGCCCAGGCCGAAAACGACGCATTTCGAGCCGGGCTCCACTTTGGCAGTGTTGAGGACGGCCCCAATGCCGGTGGTGACGCCGCAACCGATATAGCACACCTTGTCGAAGGGAGCGTCCTCGCGGATCTTGGCAACCGCAATCTCCGGAAGCACCGTGAAATTCGAGAATGTGGAAGTGCCCATGTAGTGGTGCAGCTTCTTGCGGTCGAGGGAGAAGCGCGAAGTGCCATCGGGCATGACGCCTTGTCCCTGGGTGGCGCGGATAGCCGTGCACAGGTTCGTCTTGCGCGAGAGGCACGAAGGGCATTGCCGGCATTCCGGCGTGTAGAGCGGAATGACGTGGTCGTCCTTTTTCACGCTCGTTACGCCAGGCCCTACATCAACGACAATTCCCGCCCCCTCATGACCCAGAATGGCAGGAAAGAGCCCTTCGGGGTCCGCGCCGGACAGCGTGAACTCGTCGGTATGGCAGATCCCGGTGGCCTTCACCTCGACCAGAACCTCCCCGGCCTTCGGGCCGTCGAGGTCGACTTCGGTGATCTGGAGCGGTTTCGCCTTCTCGAATGCAACAGCAGCACGGGTTTTCATGGCGGTTTTCCTCCTCGTCCGCAAACCTGTAATATCGAAGAGCGCGGCCGCTCAATGGTCGTTTGAAGCCTGCGGCAAGAACTGTCTCAGGGGAGCATGACGGGTCGTGAGCGGCGCAGCAATAGCTCCGTTGGCCAAGTCTGGGAGGACATTCCATGGCACAGATCTCCATTCATCCCGCAGTAGACAATGGTGTGAAGTCGGGCTCGCCGAGCTTTGCGGGGGGCACGCTGCAATGCAAATGCGCGAGCAACCCCGTCGCGGTGAGTATCACTGGTCAGTGCGCCTATAACCACGTGTGCGGATGCACCAAATGCTGGAAGCCCGCGGGTGCGCTGTTCTCGCAGGTCGCCGTGGTGCCGCGCGACAAGCTGCGCGTGAGCCAGAATGCGGAGAAGCTCACCGTCGTCGATCCGAACGCAGCCATTCAGCGCCATGCCTGTGGTCAATGCGGTGTTCACATGTACGGCCGCATCGAGAACACGAAACATCCGTTTTACGGGTTCGACTTCATCCACACCGAGCTCTCAAAAGACCAAGGTTGGGCGCCACCCGAATTCGCGGCGTTTGTGTCGTCCGTTATCGAGTCCGGTACCCCTCCCGGCGAGATGCCGGCGGTCCGGGGTCGGTTGCAGGAGCTCCGCCTCGAACCCTATGACTGCCTGTCACCGGCGCTGATGGATGCCATTGCAACTCACGTCGCGAAGCAATCGGGCGTCCTTCGGACCTGATCAAACCAGAGGTCCGCGAAGAGCCGCGCATGCCCAGCATCAAGGAAAAGGTTGCACTCACCTCGATCCTGGCATCGGGAGGCCTGACGCTGGCGAAGGGCCTGATCGGTTTCGCCACCGGATCGCTCGCCATCCTCTCGGAAGCCGCGCATTCGCTTCTCGATCTTGCCGCGACGGTGATGACGTATTTTGCGGTGCGCATCTCGGGCAAGCCCGCCGACGAGGAGCACCACTACGGTCACGGCAAGGTCGAGAGCATCTCGGCACTCGCCGAGACCGCGCTCCTGTTTCTCCTCTCCGGGATCGTGACCTGGGAGGCGGCAGGGCGTCTCATCGGTGGCCAGCCCCACGCGGTCGGGGCGACCCCGTGGGCCTTTCTCGTCATGATTGCATCGATCGTGATCGATTTCTTTCGTGCGCGCATCCTCTATCGCGTGGCCGCGGAGACTTCGAGCGAAGCGCTGGAAGCTGACGCGCTGCACTTCGGCTCGGACATGTGGTCATCGGCCGCCGTGCTTGCCGGCCTCGGCGCGGTCGCGTTGGGCTATCCGTCGGCGGACTCGGCGGCAGCAATCGTCGTTGCAATTTTCATCTGCATTGCCGGGTGGCGGCTCGGCCGGCGCACGATCGAGACCCTCACCGATACGGCCCCCGCGGGCGCAGCGAACAAGATCACCGCGGCCCTGACGCGCGTTCCCGGCGTAGTCGCGATCGAACGGTTGCGTACGCGCCAGTCGGGCGGAGTGCTGTTTGTCGATCTCGTGGTGGCGGTGAGCCGGACTCTGCCGATCGACCGGGTAGCCGCGGTGAAGGATCGCATCATAGCGGCGGTGCGGGAGGGAAGCCCGTCGGCGGAAGTGACGGTCACCACCGAGCCGCGCGCGCTCGATGATGAGACCGTGCTCGAACGCGTGATGGTGATCGCGCGCAGCCGCGGTCTCGGCGTGCATCACGTCACCGCCCATACCATCGCGGAACGGCTCTCGGTCGCCCTTGATCTCGAGCTCGACGGCGGTCTCACCCTAGGGGCCGCCCATGACATCGCGAGCGGATTGGAGGAAGCCATCCGCGAGGAATTGGGACCGGATGTGGAGGTGGAAACGCACATCGAGCCGATGCAGCCGGATCGCGAGCGCGGTCGGGAGGCGCCGCCGGAACGGGTCGCGGCAGTCCGCAACGCGCTCACCAAGATTGCCGCCAACATCGACCTGGTCGGCGAGATTCACGACGTTCGGGTGCGTGAAACGGACTCAGGCGAGATCGTGAATTTCCACTGCGTAGTGGATGATGGGGTCAAGGTGGCGGATGTTCACGACAAGGTCGATGAGCTGGAGCGGACCTTGCGCCTTCGTTTTCCCTCCATCACGCGCACGATCGGCCATGCCGAGCCCGGCGACCTCCGCCACGACGCAGCGCGGAAAGCCGCTACGTAGTTCCGCTCAGAGGCGGCGTGTCCCGGATGCGGTGCAGCGCGAGCGCATACACCAGCGCCTCCACAATCTGCGGACGCTGAGACGCGAAGCGGTGCGCCGCTGATCCGGGACCGCCACGAACTTGGTGCGGGAAAGCATCAGGAGCTTTTCTGCGGTCCCGGTTCTGCAGCGCATCATGAGCAGCGCGCTCAGACTGTTTGCAGACGGAAGCGATTGTATATGCGCCGCTCATGCTGCACTGCGCCCGGGACACGAGCGGTTTCGTGTCCCGGACGAGCGAGCCGGGCTTGCCCCACAGTGTATCCGGCGGGTCGGACGGAACAAGCGGGCTGCTCCGCTACCGCTTAAGCTGATGGCGTGCGAGATTCCGGGAGATAGATTTTACTGGGCATGTAACGGGACTCATATATAAAGGGATATCCTTCAGGAGTGTCTCCAAAGCCCGGCCGGACTACCGCGCCGGGTTTTATTCTTGCGCGGTCAGAGGAGGTTTGTAGGGCACCGATCTTCGATGAGGGGCCCTACAGACCAGATGGAAGCTGGCGAGCGCTTTCGTGGACCGGCGTGATTTTGTCGGTTCAACTTGTGGCTGAAAAATCGTTGTAAATTTTCCTGGTTGTTTACAATGAGCGCCGATTCGCGCCCCCATAGGTTGTGCTTGCGATGCGCATGCGAGGGCAACTCGCATTAGGCGCCCCTTTGGCCAAACGAACCCAAGGGGCACACAGAGTCGCCGGCCCTTCGCAGTGGCTACGCTTTGCGTTGCCGGGGTCCTGCACAGCGCAGTCCGAACAGGGGCGAGGCAGTGCCTCGCCCCTACGAAACGTAACGCCGCCTTGTCGAGGTCCGCGTGACCGCGAGAATTGGTGACGCAGTGCTCCTAGAAGGTTCCCGGAAGAGCATGAATCTCCATGATCTCTATGGAGGACTGCGGAATGCCCAGATGCGGGTGATCTTCGAACATCTTTGATGCCGCCTCGTGGGATTCCGCCTGCACGACTGCATAGAGCATGATCTCGTTTCGGACGGCGGCGCTGCCCTGCGCCGTAACCCGCCGCGTTTTGCCGACGCCGGCTCCCTTGTCGGCGAAAATGCCGGCGTGCTTGCCCATCCATTTTTGCCAATCACTTTGCATCTGTGATTCGGCGGCCTTTCTCTTCTCCGGGTCGGTCTTCTTCCAGTCGTCGATCACCGAAGCGGGTGCCAGGTAAGTTACAAGATATCGTTTCATATGATGCTACCTCCTCATCCCGGCGTCATACCGTACGACTCCCCGAATCGACAGTGACGGCCGCCGCGGGTCGAGCATCCCCATACTGCATAGCTACGGGATCAGGACCGCCGCGCCCTGCAGCCGGCCTTCGCGCAGATCGGAAAGCGCAGCGTTTGCGTCTGCGAGCACGTAGCGCGCAACTTGCGTCTCCACACCGGCTTGCGGGGCGATCGACAGGAACTCCACGGCATCTCTCCGGGTGAGATTGGCAACCGAGACCACGTGGCGCTCCTCCCAGAGGAGGCGATAGGGAAAGCTCGGAATATCCGACATGTGAATGCCCCCGCACACGACGCGGCCGCCCTTGCGCACCGCCGCCAGCGCCAGCGGAACAAGCGCACCCACCGGAGCAAAGATGATGGCGGCGTCGAGCGGCTCCGGCGGGAGCTCGTCCGAGCCACCCGCCCATGTCGCGCCGAGCGATTTTGCAAATGCCTGCGCGGCGGTGTCGCCGCTGCGGGTGAAGGCATAAACCCGGCGGCCTTGCCAGTCCGCAACCTGGCAGAGGATATGCGCGGCGGCGCCAAATCCGTAGAGCCCGAGCACCCGGAGCGTGATCCCCTCCCCTGCCATGCGGTAACTGCGCCAGCCGATCAGCCCCGCACAGAGGAGCGGCGCCGCCTCCGCATCGTCCATCTGCTCCGGCAGCGGAAAACAGTAGCGTGCATCGGCGATTGTGTGAGTGGCATAGCCGCCGTCGCGGGTATAGCCCGTGAACAGCGGGCGGTCGCACAGGTTCTCCCGACCTGCCGAGCAATATGCACAGATGCCACACGTGAAACCCAGCCATGGCACTCCTACGCGGTCGCCCACTGCAAAGCCCGCAACTCCACTGCCGA
>DATBYX010000468.1:0-4347 GCA_036513475.1 Xanthobacteraceae bacterium
CCTCAAGCCCGCCGCACTCCAATGCCGCTTGGACTTCTCTTTCAAGGTTTCCGGCGACGACCTCCTCAGCGCATCCTGCCCGCAGCCAAGCCGCTGCGTCAGCGCTACGACGTGGTGATCATCGGCGGCGGCGGCCATGGGCTCGCGACCGCCTATTACCTCGCCAAGGATCATGGCATTCGCAATGTCGCCGTTCTGGAGAAGGGATATCTGGCCGGCGGCAACACCGCGCGCAACACCGCCATCGTGCGCTCGAACTATCTTACCGTCGAAGGCGTGGCGTTCTATGCCGAGTCCGTTTCGCTGTTTGCGAACCTGAGCCACGAGCTCGACTTCAACATCATGTATTCGGAGCGCGGGCATCTCACGCTTGCGCATACCGATGCCGCGGTGCGAACCGCGCGCTGGCGCGCGGAGGTGAACAAACACCTGGGCGTGAATTCCGAGCTGATCGGTCCGGAGGAGATCGCGCGCATCTGCCCCCGGCTAAATCTGTCCAGGCATGCGCGCTATCCGATTCTCGCTGCGCTCTATCATCCGCCCGGCGCCATCGTGCGCCATGACGCGGTGGCGTGGGGCTATGCGGCCGCGGCCGCACGCCTGGGCGTGGATATTCACGTCCGCACCGAGGTGACGGGAATCGCCACGGAGGGCAATCGGGCGATCGGGGTCGAGACCAGCCGCGGCACCATGCACGCGGGCAGCATTCTGCAGGCGGTCGCCGGCTCCAGCAGCCGCGTCGCTGAGCTCGCGGGACTGCGGCTGCCGATCCGCACCGTGCCGCTGCAGGCCTGCGTCTCGCAGCCGCTCAAGCCGTTCCTCGATCCGATCATCGTATCGGGCAGCCTGCACATCTATGTATCGCAGACTGCCCGCGGCGAGCTCGTCATGGGCGGCGCGACCGATCCGTATCCGCTCTATTCCTCCCGCTCCACGTTGGAGTTCAAGGAAGGATTGATGGCCCACATGCTCGAGCTGTTTCCGTTCCTTGCCGAAGTGAAAGTCATGCGCCAATGGGCGGGGATCGCCGACATGACGCCCGACTTCAGCCCCGTCATGGGTGCCACTCCGCTGCAGAACTATTTCATCGACGCGGGCTGGGGCACCTGGGGGTTCAAGGCAACGCCCGTGTGCGGCAAGCGCCTCGCGCAAACGATAGCGAACGGGAAGGCCCCGGACCTGATCCAACCTTTCGCCCTCGACCGGTTTGCAAATTTCGTTCAGATCGGTGAGCGCGGAGCCGCTTCCGTGGGGCATTGAGCCGGAAATGAAAATTCTGCAGTGCCCGCTCAATGGGCCGCGCAACATCTCCGAGTTCGTCTGTCTGGGAGAAGTCAAACCAGTCCCGGGGCCCGACGCCGGCGTGGCGCAATGGGCGGATTTCGTTTTCATGGAGCGCAATGCGGCCGGGCGGGTGCGGGAATGGTGGCTGCATATCGCGACCAACTACGTCTTTCTGGTCGATCGCGACACGCGCAGCGATGAGATTCTCGCGACCTATCGGATCGGCGATCCGAGGCTTCAGCATCCGACCGGCGAGGGCAGCGCATCGTGAGTAACGAGCCCGCGCGCCTGCCCGCGCGTGCAGGCGAATTCATCGATCGCGAGAGGCCGCTGACCTTCACGTTCGAGGGCCGCGCCTATGGCGGCTTTGCCGGCGACACGGTCGCCATCGCGCTCACCGCGAACGGCGTTACGATCCTCTCGCGATCCTTCAAATATCACCGGCCGCGCGGGATCCTCAGTCTCGCGAGCTGCGAAGCCAATACCCTGGTCGAGGTCAACGGCACGCCCAACGTGTTCGCCGAGCGGCGCGTATTGAGCGACGGCGACCGGGTCCGCGCCCAGAACTATGCCGGCTCGCTCGCGCATGATCGCCATGCCTGGATCGGCGCGTTCGGCCGTTTTCTCCCCGTGGGTTTCTACTACCGTGCGTTCTTTCGGCCGCGCGGCGCTTGGCGTTTCTGGGAGCCTTATATTCGCCGCATCGCGGGTCTCGGCCGCGTCGACGTGAACGCCCCGCACGGCTATTTCGACAAGGCCTATCTCTTTGCCGACGTCGCTGTGATCGGCGGCGGGCCCGCCGGCTTGAGCGCGGCGCTCACCGCCGCGCAGGCAGGCGCCCGCATCTACATCATCGACGATCAACCCGTGCTGGGCGGCTCGTTGAATTACCTCCGCCCCGATACTGCCGGTGTGCGGGCGGGGAAGGAGCGCGACGCGCTCGTCACGAGGCTTGCCGCAACACCGCAAACCACGGTCATGACCGGCGCGAGCTGCGAGGGCCTGTTCGCCGACGGGTGGCTTGCGATAGTGCGCGACCGGCGGCTCTACAAATTGCGTGCGGATCGGGTGATACTCGCAACCGGCGCGTTGGAGCAACCTGCCGTCTTTCGCAACAATGACCTGCCGGGGATCATGCTGGGCTCGGCTGCGCAGCGGTTGATCAAGGCTTACGGCGTTCGTCCCGGCAACGTCGCCGTGGTCCTCACCGCCAACGACTTTGGCTATGGCGTTGCGCTCGATCTCGCCGATGCAGGGGTGAAGGTCGCGGCGGTGCTCGACCTGCGCAGTGCCGTTACAGAGAGCGCTTTGCGCTCAGCCGCCTTTGCACGGAACATCAGGATCGAGGTGGGGACGAAGGTATCGGAGGCGCTGGGGCGTGAGCGCATCCGTGCTGTCCGCATTGCCCGCGTGCAGCGGGAGACCCCGACCAAGGACGGATATGCAGCGCCCTTTGCCGTGATCGATTGCGATCTGCTGTGCGTCTCGCCCGGCTTTGCCTCGAACCTCGCGCTCGCCGCACAGGGCGGCGCACGCCTCGTCTATGATCAGCGCACCGCCATGCACCGGCCCGAAGACTTACCGACGGGAGTGATCGTCGCGGGAGCCGCGAACCAGCAGTTCGATCTCGCCGCGGTAATAGCCGACGGCGAGCGCGCCGGGCGCGGAATTTCCTCGGCCGAGCCAGACGAAAGCACATCTGGTGTTAGCCATCCCTTTCCCATCTGCCCGCATCCCAAGGGCAAGGAATTCGTCGATTTCGACGAGGACCTCACCATCACAGACATCGAGGATACGATCGCTTCCGGCTTTGACGATATCCAATTGCTCAAGCGCTATTCTACCGCCGGGATGGGTCCTTCCCAGGGCCGGCATTCCGCGGTGAACACCATTCGCATCGCGGCCTTGGCGCGCGGCGAGCCCGAGAGCCGGATCGGCACCACCACATCGCGTCCACCTTATTCCGGTGAGACGTTCGGCGTGCTCGCGGGCCGCAGCTTCGATCCGGTGCGGCGCACGCCCATGCATCACCGGCACGTCGAGGCCGGCGCTCAGATGATGGTCGCAGGCGCCTGGCTGCGGCCGGCCTATTACGGTGCGCTGCATGAGGCCGAGAGCGCCATCGCGGATGAAGTGGCTGCGGTGCGTGCGCGGGCCGGGCTCATCGATGTCTCGACGTTGGGAAAGATCGAGATCCGCGGCCCCGACGCCGCCGAGTTCCTCAACCGGCTTTATTTCACCGCACATCTGAAACAGCCGGTGAGCCGCGCCCGCTACGCCGTGATGACCGATGCCACCGGCGCGATCACCGACGACGGGATCATCTGCCGCTTAAGCGACCGGCATTTCTTCGTCACCGCCACCACGTCGGGTGTCGATGCCGTAGTCCGCTCGATGTATCTGTGGAATGCTCATTGGCAGCTCGACGTGGACATCGCCCATGTGACCTCTGCTTATGCCGCGGTGAATCTTGCCGGCCCGCAGAGCCGCGCCATCCTGGCGCTCCTATGCAAGGACGTTGATCTGAGCAGCGAAGCGTTTCCCTATATGGGCGTGCGTACGGGACACGCCGCCGATGTTCCGGCGCGTCTTCTGCGCGTCGGATTCGTGGGCGAGCTCGGATACGAGATTCATCTGCCCGCGGGCTGCGGGGAGTTTGTCTGGGACCGCCTGCTGGAGGTGGGCCGCGGCTTTGACATCAAGCCATTCGGCGTCGAGGCTCAGCGCCTCCTGCGTCTGGAAAAAGGTCACATCGTCATCGGACAGGATACGGACGGGCTCACGCATCCCCTGGAAGTCGGCATGCGCTGGAACACCGGCGCGAAACCCTTCTTCATCGGCGGCGCCGCCTTGCAGGCGCACGCTCAGCGCGGCATCGCGCGCAAGCTCGTCGGCTTCGCCATCGATGCGGGGAGCGCTATTCCCAAGGAGTGTCATCTCGTGATCGAGGGCAGCGAGATCGCCGGGCGGGTCACGTCCTGCGCCTACTCCACCGCGGCGGGGCATGTCATTGGGCTTGCCTATGTGCGGCCGCATCAAGCGGAGCCGGGCCAGATCTTTTCC
>DATBYX010000469.1:0-3177 GCA_036513475.1 Xanthobacteraceae bacterium
GCGGCGTTCGAGGCAAGTACCGGATACAACCACCCACTGTTCGCCAACCTCGTGCCTTCCCCCATGCCGATCTTGTCGAACGATCCGAGCTCGCATCCGCCCGACAAGCTGCAAGTGCTGCAGACCGCAGCCGGGTGGCACGCAGTGTTCGGCTATCCGGGGCCGGCGGGGCCGGCGTCCGACGAGGTCGTCAACAATTTCATCATCGTCGACATGATGGCCAAGGCGGCGACCGACCAGGCCACACCCGAAGAAGCGATCGCGTGGGCCCAGAAGGAGATCGAGCCGATCTATCGGAAATGGGCGGCGCGAGCCTGAGGCTCGTGTTGACGCTCAGCACAGCCACCAGCACGGCCGCACTCCGCTGCGTACCACACTGCGCAACCCGGGCAGGCCCGGGTTGCGTCGGGGAAAGAGCACGCCCGTTGTGCGGCACCGCTGTACTTCAACACGACCGCAACGTTTACGGCCACGTCCTGCACAGCGAGTGAATCGAGATGGCCGCGGTCGCTGTCAACGAGATCAGGAAGACGTTCGGGGGCGTGAATGCCGTCAACGGCATCAGCCTGGAGGCGCGCGACGGCGAGTTCATGGTGCTGCTTGGACCGTCGGGATGCGGAAAGACCACGCTCCTGCGCATCATTGCCGGCCTGGAGAAGCCAACCTCCGGCCAGGTGCTCATTGATGGGCAGGTCGTCAACGAGCTGCCGCCGCGCGGGCGCGGCATCGCCATGGTCTTCCAAAGCTACGGGCTCTATCCGCACCTCACCGTCTGGAAAAACATCGCCTTCCCGCTGCGGACGCAGGGGACGGCGACGGACGAAATCAAACGCAAGGTCGAGTGGGCGGCGCGCCTTCTCGGCATCGACCATCTCGCGCAACGGCGCCCGCGCGAACTCTCCGGCGGCGAGCGTCAGCGGGTCGCGCTCGCTCGCGCGCTCGTTCGCGATCCAACGGTGTTCCTGCTCGATGAGCCGTTGTCGAACCTCGACGCCAAGCTGCGCGCGAGCGCGCGCAGCGAGCTCAAGCAGTTCCAGCGCACGGTGCGCACCGCCACCATTTACGTCACCCACGATCAGGTCGAGGCCATGGGAATGGGCGATCGCATCGCGGTGATCGATCACGGCAAGCTGCGCCAGGTCGGCACCCCGAGCGAAATCTACGAGCATCCCGCCGACGAGTTCGTGGCGACCTTTTTGGGTACGCCGCCGATGAATCTGATCGAGCGCGAAGGCGGATCGATGGGTTTTCGTCCCGAGAATTTCCTTCCCAAGGAGCTGCTCAATGGCGCGCCGGTTATCGAGCTCCCGTTCCGAGTCGATCGCGTCGAGTATCTTGGCTCGGAGCACATCCTGTATGGCGAGCTCGAGGGCCGAGCCGCCAAGCGCGAGGTGACGGCAAAATTGCCTGCGCACGCGACTCTCAACGGCATTTCACCCGGCGCCTGGCACGCATTCGCCGTGCGCGAGACGGAGCTGCGCTATTTCGATCCGGAGGGGCGCAGAACCCAACGCCCATAACCCGTAACAGGGGCATGTCGCCATGACCGCGATCGCAATCGAGGCTCCCCGGCCGAAATCGCGCTTCCTGCTCGACCGTCCGGAGCTCGTCGGCCCGCTCTTCATCGCGCCGGCAATCCTCTAT
Source organism: Xanthobacteraceae bacterium (assembly GCA_036513475.1). Classification (GTDB taxonomy): domain Bacteria; phylum Pseudomonadota; class Alphaproteobacteria; order Rhizobiales; family Xanthobacteraceae; genus VAZQ01. The sequence goes on from DATBYX010000469.1 coordinate 1,645, forward strand.
ATTTTCGTCCTGGTCGCGCTCCCGTTCTTTCTTGCCCTTTATTATAGCGTCAGCGCCTTCACAATTTTCGATCCGAACTATCAGTTCGTCGGGCTTAACAACTTCATCGATGTCATCGACAGCAACATCTTCCGGCGCACGCTGATCAATACCTTCATCTTCACCATCGGGGCCCAGATCATCGGCCTCCTGCTCGGCAAATTTGCCGCCATGCTGCTGATGCAGGAATTCCCAGGCCGCGGAATTGCCCGCGCGCTGGTCGTGCTGCCGTGGGCGGTGCCGGTGTCGCTCGCGACGCTGGCCTGGCTGTGGATGTTCGATTCTCTCTACAGCGTCATCAACTGGACGTTCGTCGCCTTGGGCTTGATGGATCCCGCGCATCGCTGGCAATGGCTCGGCCAACAGGATCTGGCGATGATCGCCGTCACCGTCGTGCATGCCTGGCGGCTGTTTCCATTCGGGGTGGTGATTTTCATTGCGGGATTCACCTCGGTGCCGAAGGATATCCTCGACGCCGCGACCGTTGATGGCGCCGGCTTCTGGCGCCGGAACTACCAGATCATTCTGCCCATCATCGCGCCGATCATCGTGATCGCGTTGATCTTCGGCACGGTGTTCACGTTCACCGATCTCAGCGTCGTCTATCTCCTTACCAAAGGCGGTCCCATCAACGGCACGCATGTACTGGGATCGTTGGCCTTCCAGGTCGGCATCCTGTCGGGTGACGTCGCCCACGGCGCTGCGATCTGCCTGTTTCTGTTTCCGTTCCTGCTCGTCGCGGTCGTCTTTCTGTTGCGCGTGCTGCGCCGCCGGGAGATTTGAGATGACCCGGCTGATGAGAAGGCTTGCAGGAGAAGGCGGGTTCTACGCCGCCGTGATCACGCTTGTGAGCTTTGCCGCCTTTCCGTTCTACTGGATGCTGATCACGACCTTCAAGACTGACGGCGACCTCTACAATCTGAAATCCAATCCGTACTGGTTCAACGCGGCTCCCACCCTTGAACACCTCAAATATCTGTTCGAGGACACGCTGTTCCTCCAGTGGCTGTGGAATAGCGCCCTGATCGGACTGTGCGTGGTCGCGATCACGATTCTGGTCGCGGTCCCCGCCGGCTACAGCCTCGCTCGCATGCCGGGCCGCGCCGGCGAGAATCTTGGCATCGGCATCTTCCTCACTTATCTCGTGCCGCCGACCCTCCTGTTTCTGCCACTGTCGCGCCTCGTCTCCGACCTCGGGCTGCAGGACTCGTTGTGGTCGCTGGTCGTGGTCTATCCGACCTTCACAATCCCGTTCTGCACCTGGCTGCTGATGGGATTTTTCAAATCAATCCCGCGCGAGATCGAGGAAGCGGCGATCGTCGACGGTTGCACCGTGGTGGGTGCATTCGCGAAAACGGTGCTGCCACTTTCGCTGCCGGCCATCCTCACCGTGATCATTTTTGCATTCACGCTGACCATGCAGGAATTCGTGTATGCGCTGACCTTCATCTCGTCCTCGGACGAGAAGCCCGTCACGCTCGGAGTGGCGACCGA
>DATBYX010000470.1:0-3370 GCA_036513475.1 Xanthobacteraceae bacterium
TCAACGGTCAAGTTCATCCATTTACAGTAGCGAGAGGTCATTCCTCGATCAAGTTTCCAGTAGACATCGATGAGCGGCTCGAAACCCGTCACCAGCGCATCGCGCGCGTGCATATTCATGAGATCGCGTGTTCTCTCGAGCCGGGCGCGCGTCAAATCAGGCCGGTTTTCAAGAACAGCCGTGATCCACTCCCCGTGAACCGTATCGGACCACTTGGCACGGTAGAGATCCGACACCGCACCGCGCGTCAGCGGTCAGCATCACGTAGCTCGCGCAGCAGAATCGCGCTCGGCTTGCGTAACCGCGGCATTTTGGCTCGAAATGAAGCGAGCGGGCGGAGCGGCCGTTTAGGCTGAGCCACTGCCGACATCTGGGCCACCGGCCGGCCATGGCGCGTGATGACTTCGCTCCTAGCTCCCGAAGGGCCAAATGCCTTTTGCGAGGGAATCAGAGCGGACCCCACACGCTCACACCCCGTTGTAAGGGGAATGTGCGGCGCGTCGGTAGAGTGCGCCTGTGATCGATATCACCAGAAATGCTTTTCTCTCGTACAGAAGAGAACCGTCCGCACGCCCGAAGCAACACACGTCCAGCTGGCTAGGAGTCGCAGGATAGATGAAGCCGCAGAGCTGGCGCGCGGCCGGGTGCACGAAGAGGACAACATGTTTGTTCCATTGAATGTATGGAATCAATTCGGCGCTAACGCCGCAGGAAGCGGCTATCGTCTCGTTAACACTACGTCGGCCAGTGCTCCGGGTTGGGCAGCGAACCTGCCGGGACCCACAGGTACCAGCAGCCCTGTGCTTGGACCGGACGGAACTATCTACATCGGTACGACGAATGGCCGGCTTGTTGCTCTGCATCCCGATTATCAGCCGGCTGGTCAGATCAAATGGGCGATCCAGATTCTGGTTTCGCCCGTACCCTATTATGACACCTACGCCATACGGACCCCCGCGGTGGCCGATGATGGCACAATCTACTGTCTCTGCACGCCTCAGGCCATCGTCTGCGATCACCGTCATCCAGTCGGCGTCAGGGGACTGCCAAGCTACCTTGCCTCGGTGACCCCAGAGGGGGCGATACGTTGGACGCTATTGCTCCCATCCCTGGAGGATTCTTTTGGTCAAGTGCAGGGCGTAGTGAATGGAGCACCGCGGATCCTGTCGCCGCCACAGTCCGCTGGCGGAATCGGCCTCGAGATTACCAGCGGGCGAAGCGTCGCTCGGAGGCCTTCTGGACGGAGAGCGTCCGGGCCGCCCCTCGACAACCCAGTTTACGAACGTACTCGGATCATATTCATCGTTCGATACACGCTCATTGTGCCTGACCCGAGCCTCGGCCCGGAGGGGCACACTCAACAATTTGTGTCACGACTGATGTTCGCCGGTGAAAGCACGATTGCAAAAACTCCCCACGGGCCTGAGCCTGAACCGCAGTTGCGTTGGGTGGATTACGAGGTGCAAAACGCCTTCATCGACGCGCATGGAAGCGGAGGGACCGGCTCGGCAGTCCTTACGGAGCCCTCGGGGCCACCGGATCTGCCGGCCCGCGCTTCTCCGTGCGGCGACACGCCCGTCGTATTCGGGGCGCTTCCCGCGACGGAGCCATGGACGATCATCGCGTCGGGGAACGAGGGACTCTACGAGGTCGGTTGGGACTCTGAGGCCCCCCCGCCGGGAGCAGACGAGTGGGGCCGGTTAACCGGGGATCCGACCCTGTTCCCGCTCCAGGCTCCTGTACCGGCATTGACAGCCGCCTTCGCGAACGGCCTCGCGGCCGGCGTGACTCACCTTGGGGCGACATTCATCGATCCCGACACGTTCACGAAGTATCTGCAGGGCACGTCGCTATTAGCCCCCGCAACCGTGGCCGGCGGAGGTCGTCAGATGTACTTCGTTAATAGGTTCGGCCAGCTGTTTGCGGTGGACCCGAATGGCAGTGTGTGGAAAGAGCGGAACCTCAACCGTGGCAGCGTCGCGTTCCCGGCGCTCTCGGGCAATCACGTGCATGTCGCGACCACCGCGGGATTACAGACGTTGACACTTGACCTACAGGACGTCGCGTTTTTCCACCTCGATGGTGTCGGTTTCTCCTCGCCCGCGATCGGACCGGACGGTGCCGTCTACGTGGCCGCCGGGCCATTCCTCTACGCGTTCTCCGATGCTCTCCCATCGATCGGAGGAGGTTTCCGCAACTTATGAGGTGCGCTGAAATTGCGGCCCATCTTTGGTGCACCACTGGTGCCCCTACGGCCACCTCCAAGCAAGGCATGCTCGCCCCTCGGGACCACGACGGCCTCCAGAGTACACGCTGATCGTCATGGTGCTCGCCGCACTCTTGGCGGTGCTGGTGATTGCCGTTTGGCGTGGTGATCGTGGAGGACCAGCGCCCCGCGCATAACAAGCATCTCGACCGCACGTCGGAACACCGACAACGTCACGGCATTGTCGTAAAGAAGCTGATGGAGGGCGACGATGGCGTACACCTACCGTGACTCACTGGACGACTACAACGCACGACTGCGGAACTCGGAGCCCTCCTACAAGTCGCCGGCACCTGAGCCGGGACACAGAGGCGGCATGGCAGGTGCCTTCATCGCCATCGCAGTCGCAGCGGTCATGATGGCCTACGGAGTGAACAGGAGTTCCACCAACACGGCTAAGGGGCCAAGCAGCTCGATCTTGCCTCCAGTCACAGACGGCCGCGGTGGAACAGCGCGATAGCGACGCCACCGATCCCGCAGGCGGCGGCGAGGTTCGAGCATAAGGTGGTGCCATAAGGATGAGCGAAGCCTCGGCGCTTTTGGAAGAGTGAAGCGGAGGACGCGGCATGCGCCGCAGAGAAAACAACACAGGGCAGGCGTTGCAGACAGCACGCAAGCACCGCATTAATCCAACGGCCGACCCAATTCCAGTTGGTGATCAACCTAAAAACCGCCAAGGCGCTCGGTCTCACCATCCCGGACAACCTGCTCGCCATCGCCGACGAGGTCATCGAATAAGGATGCATTTGCTGCGGTGCATGGGTCCGTTTTTGGCACCGAGCAGCGATCGTTTGGGCTCAGCATTATGCCCGGTATCGAAGGTGCTGCGGACCTACCATGAGACCATTGAATAACTGGGATCGGCGCCGATGGCCCAGCTCGGGCACACGGCATCAGTTAACGTGTGGCGGGCGCAACTTGCCGCTCTAGACTAGCGCGTTACAATCCCATTTCCCGAGGCTCCTCCGCTGGAGCGACGTTCGGGATTCCAGCCATCAGGGAAGCTGGAATGAGCTTGATCAATTCGTCGACTGTGAACTCGCCGTTGTTCTCGTATTTGTAGAGCGAGCGCGCGACCTCGCCATAGTGGTAGGTGTGATAGTG